>JABEUT010000195.1 GCA_013044305.1 Bacteroidia bacterium | reverse complement strand
CAAGAAACGCAGAGGCTGTAAATGCCTCACTCGCCCGTCTGGAAAAACATGCAAAGGAAGACATTAACCTGATGCCTGCAATAGTTGAGGCTTGCGAAAACTACGTAACACTGGGAGAAATATCAGACACGCTAAGAAAGATATTCGGTACTTATAAGGGCTAGTTGAAAATTGTCCCAAAAGGATCCGTTCGGAAAAGTTGAGAATTGAGAATCGCATGCCTTAAGTTCTTAATATCACAATAGTAATATTAGTTCTTATAAGGGTGCAGCGGAAAATCGAAATGGAATGTCCATCCGTTTGGAAGAGGACGCAGGAGGCTTTATTTTACTGCCAGATGCAGGGTGTCGAGCAGCTTATTATTCTGGTCAACAATCACATACACATCTTCGTTGTACTTTTTCATCAGGTATTTCTCGCGGGCAAATTTTTCGAGGTTGGCGGGGTTGGTCTGGAGCTCCTTCAATTGTTCAGTAGCCCTGTCGGTTTGTTGCGTATAATAGGTGCGCTCGGCCTTCATCCTGCGAATTTTGCCCAGCAACTTCACTTCGGAAATAAGGTCGTTGTGGTCGAAGAAACAAATCCACACTGCAAGTAACAGGGTTACTGTAAGATATTTGTTTTTAAAGGGGGAGAGTAATTTCTTAAGTCCTTCCGGCATAGTGTATGATTATGAGACAAAGGTATGACTCAAAAAGGGAGAGAAAACAGGTTATTCAGGTATTTTTTCAACACTTTCTTCAACAGCTTTTACTCCCGGTAGCACCTGTCCTTCGAGCCCTTCGAGCATGGCTCCGCCGCCAGTGCTTACGCAGCTTACCTTATCGGTTAGCTTGTATTTGTTGATGGCTGCCACCGAATCGCCGCCGCCTATTAGTGAATAGGCGCCCTTTTGGGTTGCGCTAACTACCGCATCGGCAATGGCCCTGGTACCATGCTCAAAGTTCGACATTTCAAAAACCCCCATAGGCCCGTTCCACAATATGGTGCTGGAGGCTTCAATAACCGCGCCAAACTGCCTTTCGCTTGCCGGACCGATATCCAGTCCAAGCCATCCATCGGGTATATTGTTTATATCGCAGGTTTTGCGGCCGGCGTCATTTGCAAAGGCATCGGCAACAACGGTATCCGTAGGAATATACAGGTTAACGCCTTTTTTTCCGGCCTCTTCATAAATCTGCAATGCGGTTTGTATCCTGTCTTCCTCCACAAGCGAACTTCCTACATTGCCGCCCTTTGCCTTTACAAAGGTGTATGCCATTCCGCCGCCAATAACCAGGTTGTCAACTTTGTCCATCAGGTTGGCAATAATGGCTATTTTACCCGAAACCTTTGCCCCGCCAAGTATTGCGGTGAAAGGCTTTTTGTACTGTTTCAGCAACTTGTCTATGCTTTCCAACTCATGGGCCATCAGGTACCCAAACATTTTATCGTTCGGAAAAAATTTGGCAACAGTGGTGGTAGAGGCATGTGCCCTGTGCGCCGCGCCAAAGGCATCATTTACATATACATCGCCGAGTGAGGCAAGCTCCTTTGCGAAGCTGTCGCTCCCTTTGGTCTCCTCTGCATGAAACCGGACATTTTCAAGCAACAGCACCTCGCCCGGTTTCAGGTTTGCCGCCATTGTTCTGGTTGCTGCGCCTATACAGTCCTTTGCAAACTGCACGGGCCTGCCAAGGAGTTCGCTCAACAGGGGTACGGTATGGATAAGGGAGAACTTTGTTTCGGGCAGGTTTTTAGGCCTTCCGAAGTGAGACATGATGATAAGTTCGCCACCGTCGTTCAGTATTTTTTTAAGTGTGGGTATTGCCGCTCTTATCCTGGTATCGTCGGTTATGTTGAAGTTATTGTCAAGCGGAACGTTGAAATCAACCCGCACCAATGCCCTTTTATTCTTGAAATTGTAGTTGTCTATGGTTTTCATGGATTCTAAATTAACCGGTTTGTTCGGGATGCAAAAATAACAAATGCCTGCATTAATTTCCTATTCGGAAGGGTATAAAAAAATAAACCCCGACTGATGTGGCCAGGGTTTACATAAACAGTTATTAATCTGTTATTTACCGCTATTCGGCGCCGCGATTTTTACCGCGCTGCCTGCAGGCTGGGGGTTAACTGTTGTACTCCCGCCTGTATTTGCTTTAGGAGCATCTGGGAGCACGTTACCCATGATATACAGCACTTTGGTACCCGGGTTCGCATTGCTGATAACGGTAACCGTTTTGCTAAAGCGTCCGATACGGTCGGTTGCATAATGCACCTTTATTTCAGACTCCTGTCCTGGTTGTATAGGCTCCTTGGGAGGCGTAGGAACGGTGCAACCGCACGAACCGCGGGCTTCCTTTATTATCAAAGGTTCTTTACCAACGTTTGTAAATTTAAAGTAGCGGTATCCGTCAGCGTTGTGGGCAATGGTGCCATAGTCAATGGTATCGCTTTGAAACTTGAACACCGGAGCATTGGGGTCGGCGGGAGTGGCTTGCTGTGCCTGCACGCTGCATGTAAAGAGCATTCCGCTGAATAAAACTACAGGTAAAAGGAACTTTTTCATGTTGATGTGGGTTAAAGGTTAAGCGTTAATTATTGAAGGGTTTAATGTGTGCAGATGAATTATTATAGAATCAGTTGTCTTGTGTGTTGGAGTAAGGTGCGCTGCCGTCTTCATTTCCTGGAAAGGCCGGCACTACCGGTTTGTTGTTAATTTTGCCTTTAATAAAAAGCATATCGGGCGATTCTTTCGAATTGCTCATTATGGTAACCGATTTTGAAAAGATGCCTATACGGTGTGTATCGTAGGTAACTTTAATGGTATCGCGTTTGCCGGGTTCTACCGGGTGGTGCGGCCATTGCGGAACGGTGCAGCCGCATGAACCGCGAGCCTCCTTTATGATGAGCGGTTCTTTGCCGGTATTGGTAAAAGTAAACAGGTATGTGCCGTTAGCGTCTTGATCCATGGTGCCGAAATCGTGTTCCTTTGCGTCGAAATTCATTACCGGCGCATTAGGGTCGGTATTCGGGGTATTGGTTTTATCCTGAACATGCAGCTGCCCCAGGCAAACGCTTGCAGGAAACAGCAATATCAGGCATAATGAACTGTAACGAAACATATAATATAGTTTTCTATTCTCTGCAAAGATACACTTTTTTTTATTTTAAATCACT
>JABEUT010000194.1 GCA_013044305.1 Bacteroidia bacterium | reverse complement strand
GTGTATTTTATATCTTAAGTATTTTCATAGCAATTATACAGACGAAATCGTTATTTTATTGATTTTTTTGGCCGGTAAAAATCAGAATAAAAGATATTTTACTATATTTGCGGCCAATAAAAAAACAAAATAAACAACAAGAGGCATTTTTGATATGCCTAAAAGCAACAAGCAGCAATGTATTTAACAGCAGAAACAAAGAAGAAAATTTTCAAGGAATACGGGGGTTCGGAAAGCAATACCGGCTCCACGGAAGGACAGATTGCATTATTCACAAAGCGCATCAACTACCTTACAAAACACTTGCAGGAGAACAAAAAGGACATGGGCACCCAGCGCGCTCTGGTGAACATGGTAGGCAAAAGAAAAAGCCTGCTCGAATACCTCAAGAACACCGAAATTGAGAAGTACAGAGCGCTCCTCAAAAAACTCGACATCCGCAGATAAGCAGGCAGGCGTATGAAGCGCTGTATGCATGGAACCGCAAAGGGTCCGTGTAACACGGTGCATATACCTGCATAGCAAACCGGATACCATTATCATTTACTAATTTATTAATCCATATCTTATGAAACCCACACAAATATCCATACCCCTGCCCGGAGAAGGCGGAAGAACCATCACCATTGAAACAGGAAAACTTGCAAAGCAAGCCGACGGCTCGGTGGTGGTTCGCTGCGGCGACACCATGCTGCTGGCAACAGTAGTATCAAACCGCGAAGCCAAGGAAGACGTTGACTTTATGCCCCTGTCGGTAGATTACCAGGAAAAATACGCTTCGGCCGGACGGTTCCCCGGAGGCTTCTTTAAAAGAGAGGCACGCCCTTCGGAATACGAAATACTTATTTCACGCCTGGTGGACAGGGCGCTGCGCCCCTTGTTCCCCGACGATTACCACGCCGAAACACAGGTGCTTGTATATCTTATATCAGCCGACAAAACCAATATGGCCGACTCGCTTGCCTGCCTTGCCGCTTCGGCAGCCCTCTCCGTATCCGATATACCTTTCGGCGGACCGGTATCGGAGGTGCGTGTGGCAAAAATTAACGGGAAAATGATAATAAACCCCGGCTACGATGAACTGAAAAATGCAACACTTGATATTATGGTTGCAGGCACGGTACACGATATAAACATGGTGGAAGGCGAACTGAAGGAAGCCACCGAGGCGGAAATGACCGAGGCCCTGAAGGCAGCCCACGACGCCATTAAAATGCAATGCAAGGCCATGAACGAACTTTCGGCAATGGTGAATAAAACCGCCAAGCGCCACTACTCGCACGAAACCAACGATGAGGCGCTGAAGCAGGAAATGCACAAGCAGTGCTACGACAAGTTTTACCGCATAGCCGGAGAAGGCACTGCCAACAAACACCTGCGCGGCGAAAAATTTGAAGCCGTAAGGGAAGAGTTCCTTGCCAAACTTGCCGATGAAGAAAAGGATGCCAAGAAGGCAATGATAAAACGATACTTTTTTGAACTGGAGAAAAAAGCGGTGCGCAACTACGTGCTCGACAAGCGGGTAAGGCTCGACGGAAGGAAGCTGGATGAAATACGCCCAATATGGAGCGAGGTGAATTACCTGCCCGCCGCACACGGCTCGGCCATATTCACACGAGGCGAAACACAATCGCTTTCCACCGTTACGCTCGGAAGCAAGCTCGACGCACAAACCATTGACGGAGCCGTAATAGAAGGTTCCAACAACTTCCTGCTGCACTATAACTTCCCGCCGTTTTCCACGGGCGAGGTAAAGATGATGCGCGGCACCGGAAGACGTGAGATAGGACACGGCAACCTGGCGCTGCGCGCCCTGAAACCCGTTCTGCCAACCGAAAACAACCCCTACACCATACGCATAGTATCCGATATACTTGAATCGAACGGCTCCTCATCCATGGCAACGGTTTGCGCCGGATGCCTTGCCCTGATGGATGCAGGCGTACAGATAAAAAAGCCTGTGGCAGGTATAGCCATGGGGCTGATAAGCGACCCGCAGACGAAAAAATATGCAGTGCTTTCCGATATACTCGGCGATGAGGACCATCTGGGCGATATGGACTTTAAGGTTACAGGCACACGCGAAGGCATTACCGCCTGCCAGATGGACATAAAGATAGACGGCCTAAGCTATGAGGTGCTCGCCGAAGCCCTGGAACAAGCCCGCAAGGGAAGAATGCACATTCTGGGCGAAATGGCCAAAACGCTGGACAAGCCGAGAACAGATTACAAACCCCATGCCCCGCGCATTATACAGCTTATCATACCTAAAGAAATGATTGGAGCCGTGATAGGACCCGGCGGAAAGGTGATACAAGGAATACAGGCGGATACCGGAGCCACCATTGTAATAGAAGAAATTGACGGCAAAGGAGTGGTGGACGTATCGGCGGTTGACAAACAATCGATTGATGCGGCCCTTGCAAAGATAAAAGGCATAACGGCAGTACCCGATGTGGGCGAAGTGTACGAAGGAAAGGTGAAATCGGTGGTGGAATTCGGAGCGTTTGTTGAGTTCCTGCCCGGTAAGGAAGGCCTGCTGCATATATCGGAAATAGACTGGAAGAGGCTCGATTCGCTGCAGGGCGTTATAAAGGAAGGAGACCTGGTGAAAGTGAAGCTGATTGCCGTAGATCCGAAAACAGGCAAATACAGGCTTTCGCGCAAGGCGCTCATGCCCAGGCCGCAGGCGCAGGTGTAGAAGACTGTACCGCTGTGTTTCACTATCCGCAAAGGTGGTGATGCCCGGCGACGCCGGATTTGATAATCGTGAAATGCCAAAAGGTTCGTTCAAAAACAAGGTAAAGGCTTCGCTGCTTATATTGGCGCTGCTTGCCGGCATTGCCTGCTACGTATTTTACCGCGCCTTTTATTATCCGTCTATCAGGTTTGCCGAAAAATCGAGGCTTATCTACATTCATACAGGCTGGAATTTTGAACAGGTGAAGGAGATGCTGAAGGACAAGGGCATCATTAGCTCGCCCGATGCCTTCGACATGATAGCGCGGATAAAAGGATATGGCAGCCATGTGAAGCCGGGGCGCTACCGCGTAATGAACCATACCAGCAACGCGCAGCTTGTAAACCTGCTGTTGAGCGGAAAGCAGGAACCGGAAACCATCAGCCTGTTCAACATAAGGACAAAAAAGGAGCTGCTCGACATACTCGCCCTTAAAATTGAAGCTGACTCCGCCCATCTTGCCCGAAGCCTGGATAACGACAACCTGAAAAAGTACGGGTTTACTTCCGAGAATGTACTGGCCATGTTTTTGCCCGGCACCTATCCTATATTATGGACCGACACCCCCGAACAGTTTCTTCAATTGATGCACAACAATTACGAAGCCTTCTGGACACCGGAAAGGCGTAAGAAGGCTGCCGCTATACCTCTCACCCCCTTGCAGGTAACCATACTTGCCTCCATCGTACAGGCGGAACAATCACAGTACAACGGTGAAAAGGCCATTATAGCGGGGCTTTACATCAACCGCCTGAAACGCGGTATGCCCCTGCAAAGCGACCCTACGCTGATTTATGCAAGGGGCGATTTTTCCATTATGCGGGTGCTGAACGGCGATAAGGAAATAGCTTCGCCCTACAACACTTACCTGCATACAGGTCTGCCTCCGGGCCCAATAGACATGCCTTCGGTATCATCGCTCGATGCGGTGCTCAACTACGAGAAAAACAATTACATCTATATGTGCGCCGAGACCGATTTTTCAGGAAGACACCACTTTTCCGCCACCCTGAATGAGCAGGAGCAATATGCAGCCAGATACCAGAAGGCGCTGAATAAAAGAGGTGTGGTGAGGTAGGCCGCAGCTGGAGCTATTCCAGCAGCCCGCGCCCTGTTTTCAGGATTTTTTTCTTTTTATTCAGATCCTGCACGATGGCGTCGAGTATGCCGTTTATGAAGCTGTTGCTTTTGGGTGAGCTGTACAGCTTCGATATTTCGATATATTCGTTCAGGGTTACCTTTACCGGTATGGCAGGAAAGTTCATCAGCTCGGTTATAGCCATTTTCAGGAGCAGAAAGTCGATGGAGGCAAGGCGGTCGGGTTCCCAATTGCTCATTTTGTGGCTTATGAGCTTAATGTTGTCCGTATCGCTCATAATGGTTTTGCGGTACAGGTCGAGCATAAAGTCCTTGTCGTCGTCCTCCTTGAAAACAGGCATAAGCTGCAGCCCGCCCTTTTCGTCGGCCCCCTCTATGGTCTTAACCACCGACAGGTTAGCCAGAACATAATCGCCCGCCCAGTGTATGTTTTTTTCAAAGAGGTGGTGTTTCAGCGATTCGTTCTCCGACATGAATTTTTTGTAAATCCTGCTCATGAACTGCCTGTCGGCTTCAAAGGAAACCTCCGGTTCGTTCATATAGGCGGCGTATTCGGCGGAGCCAGAAATGTTTCTGAAGAGTTCTTTTATTATGGGAGAATCGTCCTCCTGCCAGCTGATGCTGCGTTTTTTTACTTCGGCAGTAAGCTGTTTCGAATCTGCCAGCATCCTGAATATGGTGTTGGATACAAATTTGAGGTTGGGGTTCAGGTCATCTGCCGAAGGAAGGTGTTTCTTTTTTCTCTCCTCTATGATCCGTTCCGCCTGCCGGCGTATCTCTTTCAGCAGCACCATCAGGTACACATACAGGCTGTAAATGTTATCAATGCTCTTAATCAAATCTTTTTCCTTCAGCGCCATATCCTTTGCCTCGTCGTAATAAAAAGAGTAAAGCGCCTGCAATACTTTTATACGTATATACCTCCTGTTGAGCATAGTCTTGGTTTATATCTATTGCCGCGGGCGGTTTATCCGCGTTGGTGTGAATGAACGAATGATTAACTTTGCGCCTGTCTGTAGTTTTTCCTGTTACGGTGCAAAGATAGACGATAAAGGGTTGCCATAAGGAATAAACTGCAATTTGAAAGCTTCCGCATAACCACGATATACCTTACTGAATGAAATCGCTGCTCCATTTAAATAAATATTTTTTCAAGTACCGCTTCAGGCTTATAGCCGGTTTTGTGTTCGTAGCCCTTTCGGGTTGGTTCAAGGTTTACTCCACGCCCTATATACGCAAGGCCCTGGATTATGCCCAGTACACCGTTCAGCATCACCCCGAAGCGGTACCGTTTGCCGCAAACCGTTTGGTGTGGTATATACTGGTGCTGCTCGGCATGTCGGTGGTGAGCGGGGTATTCCTGTTCCTTACCCGCCAAACCATTATTGTAACCTCGAGGCTTATAGAGTACGACCTGAAGAACGAGGTATTTGAACATTACGAAAAACTTGATCTGGCCTTTTATAAAAACCACAACACCGGCGACCTGATGAACCGCATCAGTGAGGATGTGAGCAGGGTGCGCATGTATGTGGGGCCGGCCCTTATGTATTCGGTGAACACAGTTACCCTTATCACCATTACCCTTGTTATTATGCTGGAGGTGAACGCAAAACTCACCCTTTATGTGCTTTCGCCCATGACGCTCCTTTACTTTGCCATCTATTACATAAGCAGCATCATAAATAAAAAGGGAACTGTGGTGCAGCAGCAGCTATCCACGCTGTTTGATAAAACACAGGAATCGTTTTCGGGAATAAGGGTGGTAAAGTCGTACCGGCTGGAGCCGCAGCTTTCCGGCGAGTTTGAAAAGGAGTGCAACGAGTACAAGAACAAAAATATGTCGCTCGTAAAAGTGGACGCTCTTTTTATGCCGTTTCTCACCCTGCTGGTGGGCTTAAGCACCGTATTGGTGATATATGCCGGCGGAAAGGATGTGATGGCGGGGCGTATAACCCTTGGCAACATTGCGGAATTCACGATATATGTTACCAACCTTACCATGCCTATTGCCAGTCTGGGATGGATAACCTCCCTGGTGCAAAGGGCTGCCGCCTCGCAAACGCGCATAAACGAATTTCTGCAAACGGAACCGTCTATCAAGTCGATGGTGAAGGAAGGACTGGCCCCTGCCATAAAAGGCAGCGTGGAATTCTCCGACGTAACATTCGTGTACCCCGATTCGGGGACCGAAGCCCTGCACAAGGTAAGCTTCGGCATAGCCGAGAATAAATCGCTGGGGGTGATAGGCAGAACGGGCAGCGGAAAAACTACCTTGGCGCAGCTTATATGCCGCCTGTACGATCCCGCTTCGGGTTCGGTGAAGATTGACGGGCGCGACATACGCCAGATGCCCCTCGGCACCTTGCGCGACAGTATAGGATACGTACCACAGGAGGTGTTTCTATTCTCCGATACCATTAGCGGCAACATAGCTTTTTCGGTGTCGGGAAACGGGGGCAAGGGCGGGGCGCTGAAGGCAACGGTTGAAAAGGCAGCCCGCGATGCAGCCATTTACGACAACATAATGGATTTTCCGAACGGGTTCGAAACTATGGTAGGCGAACGCGGCATTACCCTCTCCGGAGGGCAGAAGCAGAGGGTTTCCATTGCACGTGCCATACTCAAGGAGCCGCGTATTCTTATTTTTGATGATTGCATTTCGGCAGTGGATACCAAAACCGAGCAGGAGATATTGATGAACCTTAAAAATCAGATGCGCGGACGCACCAGCATCATCATCAGCCACCGCATATCCACCGTAAAAATGTGTGATAAAATTTTAGCCCTCGACAAGGGAAAGGTGGCCGAATACGGAACGCATGAAGAGCTGATTGCTAAAAAGGGCATATACTACGCCATGTACCAAATGCAGCTTACGGAGGAAGTGCACAGCTAAAAGAAAACCGGACAGGTGCGTAAAATTCTTCTTTTGTCGGATACCCACGGCTGCCTCGACGAGGCCATGCTGCGTTACATTAACCCTGCAGACGAGATATGGCATGCAGGCGATATAGGCTCCGCAGATATTGTAAGCAGGCTAGGCGGCATGAAACCCCTGAAGGCTGTATTTGGCAACATAGACGGGGCCGGCGTAAGGGCGCTCTGCCCCCTGAACCAGCGCTTTCGCTGCGAAGGGAAAAACGTGCTGATGACCCACATAGGCGGCTATCCGCCGCGATATAATCCTGCCGTGCTGGAGATGCTGAAACAGGAAAAGCCCGATATTTTTATTTGCGGCCATTCGCATATCCTGAAGATCATTTATGACAAGAACCTCGGCATACTTCATCTCAACCCCGGCGCCGCGGGTACTTACGGCTTTCATAAGGTACGCACCATGCTCCGCTTTACTATAGAGGGCGAAAATATTAAAGACATGGAAATCATAGAATTGGGTAAAAGAACGGCAGGGATTTAAGGTAATTTTCGAGACACAGCGCCTTATTTATCCGGCACGCCTGCACGTCTGCGTCAAAACATTTTTTAACATGACAATGGCAATAAAATAAGTATCTTTGCACCCTGCAGACCATAACCCGAATCAACCAAAAACTAATCAAATATGGACACCCATAATTTCAACCAATACCAGCAATACCAAGACCCTATTGAGGTGCAGAATGTGGAGAGCGTTTCAACGGCCAAAACTTTTTTATCCCGCGTGTTCAGCTGGATGTTCCTCGGGCTGGCAACCACAGGACTATTAGCCTATTATTTTGCGGCCACACCAAGCCTTATCGGCGCGCTTTACAATCCGCTTAGCGGCGGCATGAGCATGCTCGGATATGTAGTAATGTTCGCTCCTTTTGCTCTGGTGCTGCTTATGAGCTTCGGCATCAACCGCCTGTCCTATCCGGCCATGGTACTCACCTTTCTTGTCTTTTCGGCATTAATGGGAATGAGTTTGAGTTTTATCTTCCTCGCCTATGCCGCGGCATCTATTTACATGGTGTTTTTCATTACGGCCGGCCTCTTCGGCACCATGGCGCTGCTCGGCTACACAACACATACCGACCTTACCCGCTTCGGCTCGCTGATGATGATGCTGCTTATCGGCGTAATTATAGCCTCTGTGGTTAATTTCTTTATGCACAGCGCCACCTTTGATTATGTGATAAGCTTTATTTGCGTAGCAGTGTTCACCGGCTTAACCGCTTACGATGTTCAGAAACTGAAGAACATAGGCGGACAAGTGAATGTGCAAAGCGGCGACGCCTCGGCCGGCAAGCTTTCGATATTGGGAGCCCTTACCCTGTACCTTGATTTTATTAACCTTTTCCTGGCCCTGTTAAGGATATTCGGCGGCAGAAAAAACTAACAAACTGCTTTCTGCATCTTTAAAAAAAGCCCCAACCCATGCGGTTGGGGCTTTTTATTTGCTGAATCCCGCTATTTTATATATATTTGTTCTACCGTATCCGTCAGGGTGAACGTTTTCAAACCAAACATCTTATGAAAAAACTCCTCTTATTACTCTTCGCTCTTAACTTTTCGTTCATCACTCTCCAAGCCCAATGGTCGGGAGTTGGTAAGGGAACGAATTGGCAAGTGTATTCGCTATATGTATATAGCGGTAATTTATATGCAGGCGGATGGTTTGACAGCGCCGGGGGTAAACCCGCCAATGACATTGCACAATGGAACGGTTCTGCATGGTCGGCGCTTGGTACAGGAATACATTCTTTACATAATTATGCACAGGTTTACGCACTGACTGGTTATGGAGGTAATTTAATTGCAG
>JABEUT010000193.1 GCA_013044305.1 Bacteroidia bacterium | reverse complement strand
GAGCATAACAGGCTGTTCCCCGAAGCTTATCTGAAATTAAATACTGCACACCGCCAGGCCGTCGACGCCATTGATGGACCTGTGCTGGTAATAGCCGGACCGGGAACCGGCAAAACAAAGATGCTTGCGGCACGCATAGGGCAGATTTTGAAGCAGACCGACACAAAACCGGGCAATATCCTATGCCTCACATATACCGAAACAGGAAAGGTGGAAATGCGCAACAGGCTTTTTACGCTAATCGGATCAGCTGCTTACAGGGTTAGCATACACACCTTCCATTCCTTCTGCAACGAGGTGATACAGGACAACCTTTCTTACTTCAGCAAGCAAAATTCAGATGTCATAACCGCCCTCGAGGAAATGGAACTGTTTGAAAAATTGCTCAATGGCCTTTCGCCTGAAAGCCCCCTGAAAAGCTTTAAGGAAGATAATTCAACCAGATTAAGTCAGGTTAAAGACCTGTTCTCCCTAATGAAAAAACAGGCCTGGGAACCCGAATTCCTCAACAGCTGTATTAATAATTATATTTCTAAGTTGCCTGAAAAAGAAGAGTACAGGTACAAAAGAAAATATAATCAACACCCCGCCAATTCGCCAAAAGAGGAGATGATACGCGAAGAAACCGAGCGGATGGAGAAGCTCCGCGCAGCTGTCTACCTGTACCCCGAATATAATAAGCAAATGAAGGAGAAGGGGCGCTACACATACGACGACATGATACTATGGGTGCTGAATGCCTTTACGGAAAACAATAACCTGCTGCTTAATTACCAGGAACGGTATCTCTATTTTCTGGTTGACGAATTTCAGGATACAAGCGGCTCCCAGAAAAAGCTGCTCGACCACCTTGCTGACTACTGGGGCGATAAGCCAAATGTATTCGCCGTAGGCGACGACGATCAGTCTATTTATTCCTTTCAGGACGCCAACGTGGAAAACATGATTGATTTTGAAAGGCAGTATAAGAATAACCTTAAAACAATAGTACTTACCGAAAATTACCGATCAAGCCAGGTGATTCTCGACTATGCGGCGGCGCTCATAAGCAACAACAAGGAACGGCTTCCGGGTATTGATAAAAAACTGCACGCAGCCAATCCCGGGCGGCAGCAGAATATTACTCCCGAAATTATCGAATATCCGAATGTTGCAAGCGAACTAATACACGTTGCGGGAACCATTAGCGAACTCATTGAAAAAGGCGTTCAGCCCAAAGATATTGCCGTAATCTACCGCAACCACAATCAGGTAGAGGGCCTCGAGGAGTATCTGGTGAAGAAGGGCACAGGGGTGAACATGAAACGCAACATAAACATTCTGGAACTGCCTTTCGTAAAAAAAATGATCACCCTTTTAACCTATCTGGCCAATGAAGATGAGTATCCGCAAAGCGGGGAGGATAAACTCTTCGAGCTCCTTCATTTTGATTTTTTCGGCCTCTCGCCCCTCGAAATAGCACGAATAACACTGGATGTATCGAGGAATAAACAAGGAGCCAAAACCAACCTACGGACTTATATAAACAAACAAGCCGGCATAAAAGCCAAGGCCGACCTCTTTAACCCGGCAGAAATGAACGAGGTAAAAAGAGTAAGCGACCTGCTGGAGTCGCTTATAGGCAAGGTGCAGAACGAAACCCTGCAGGTGCTTTTTGAAGAATTGGTGCGGGAAGCAGGAATATTGAATTATATCATGAAGTCGCCCGATAAGAACTGGCTCATGGAGGTGCTGCGTACCTTTTTTAACTTTATAAAACAGGAAACACATAAAGCCCCCGACCTGACCCTGCGTGATTTGCTGAACAAGATTGGCAGCATGAACAAATATAAACTGCCAATGGGGCTTCAAAAAATTTCAGCCGCCGAAAACGGCGTAAACCTGATGACGGCGCATGGTTCCAAGGGAGCCGAATTCGAATACGTTTTCCTTATACGGTGCAATGAGAACAGCTGGGGACCCAAGGCCAGAAGCGGAAACCGTTTTAAGCTGCCCGATAACCTTACGGGGCACGAGATTTCAATAGACGAACTTGAAGAAGGACGCCGCCTGTTTTACGTTGCCATGACAAGGGCTAAAAGTCATTTGCGTATATCTTACCCTGTTCAGGATGACGACAATAAAGCCTTGTCTGGCGCTGTATTTGTGAGCGAACTAATGGACGGCACTGGCGCCGAGCCCATCAAAATGCAACCGGATGATGCCATGCGCCTTGGCTATATAGCAAACCAGTTCGGCCGCCCCGCAGCCCCGAAAATTGAAGTGGTGGACAAGATGTATGTGAAAGACCTGCTCGAAAAGTACTCGTTGAGCGTTACCCACTTGAACCATTTTCTCGACTGCCCTATAAAATTTTATTACCAGAATCTAATCAAAGTGCCGTCGGCAGTGAGCGAAAGTATGGCATTCGGAACGGTTATCCATTCCACCCTGCAGCGCTTATTTGAAAGTATGAAAGCCAACAACGGTGTATTCCCCTCCACAGCCGACATGCTCCGCAATTTTGAATGGAACATGGAGCGGCAAAGGGCCTCGTTCACAAAAGAACAATACAAAAGAAGAACCGAACACGGCAAAAAAATACTCCCCTCCTATTACGAGCGGTATCTCAACAGCTGGAATAAAAATGTCCGCACCGAAGTTTCTATCCGGAATGTGGAAGTGGAGGGAGTGCCCATCAACGGCAAACTTGATAAACTGGAGTTTAACGGCAACAGCTTAAATGTGGTGGACTATAAAACGGGCAGCTACGATCGGGCCAGACCAAAATTGAAAGGTCCGAATGAAAAGGAACCTATGGGCGGCGATTACTGGAGGCAGGCTGTGTTTTATAAGATATTGCTCGACAATAACAAGCTGGCCGACTGGAAGACGGAGAGTGTGGAGTTTGATTTTGTAGAACCTGTGAAAAACGAATATAAAACCGCCAAAATTATGGTAACCGCTGCCGATGTGCAGGTGGTAACCGAACAGATAACCGATGCCTGGGGGAAAATACAAAATCAGGAATTCAGCACCGGATGCGGTAAGAAAGAATGCGAGTGGTGCAACTTCGTCAAGGATAATAACCTTACGGTTCCGCTGCGCGACATGGCTGATGAAGAGTAAGACTGTCTCCGATATTTTTTTGACTGAATAGGCATAATTACCGGATTCGGGATATAGGATTCTCAAAGAGTAACTATCTTTATCCCCTTCATCCAATAATTCCTGCATATAATTGGCCTTGTAGTACAAAGGATAGTATGGAAGTTTCCGGAACTTCTGATCTAGGTTCGATTCCTAGCAAGGCCACAAAATACAATTTATGTATTATGCCTATGTTTTAAAAAGTATT
>JABEUT010000192.1 GCA_013044305.1 Bacteroidia bacterium | reverse complement strand
TCGTTTTAGTCGTATTTATTAAGCGCCTGTCTAAAATATTGCATTTAATTGTAACAATTGGAATAAACTTCCGTATATTTGACTTACAAAAGAGAAATGATTTTTCCATCGGGACGTATAAAAACAGAGCTGATGAATAGATTTACCAAAGTGTTGAGGCAATATTTACTGCTTAGCTTTTCATTCATATTTGTAGCTACGGGATGGGGAAAGGTTATTGCCAGCCAGGACAGCAGTTTAAACTACACCGATCCAAAAACAGGTTGGAGGCAGGGGCACTGGATTATAAGGAATTCCGAAAGGCATCTTCCGGGCTATACCGATCAGGACAAAATTGAGGAAGGCAATTACCGCGATAACCTTAAGCAAGGAATCTGGATGCAATACTTCCCCGGCGGAATGATAAAAAACAAGATTACCTTTAAGGACAACCGCCCCGACGGGTACACGGTCACTTATTTTGAAAATGGCAAGGTGAACGAGGAAGGTATTTGGAAAAACAACCGCTGGGTGGGCAATTACAAACTGAATTATGAAAACGGAACGGTGCAGCACGAGTTTCATTATAACTCCACCGGCAAGCGCGACAGCCTGAACAAATATTATTATCCGAACGGACAGTTGATGATTGAGGGAAACTGGACAAACGGCAAGCAATCGGGCTTAACCACCGAATATTATGACGACGGTACTATTAAGGCAAAGGAAGTTTTCAAGGACGGAAACCTTGACCCGGCCCAGAGCCAGACCTTTGCTCCCAAGTCTGCCAAATCAACTGCTGTTGTAACCCCTGTAATTACAAATGCGCCCAAGCAGTCGGTTACAACCATTAAACCCGACGAAACACCGAACATAGGGCAAAAGGCTGTGAACGGGAATGGAGCCATGACCCTGTACAACAAGAATAAACAGATTGTAAAAGAAGGTGTTTTCCGCAGCTACCAGCTTATGGAAGGCAAGGAGTATATCTACAACCAGAACGGCATCCTGCAAAGGATTGCTGTTTACAAGGATGGACAGTATGTAGGTGATGCCCCGATTACCGAAGAAGACAAGAAGAACTAACGCATTTCATCCGTTTATTCATTTCCCGGTTTACTCCGGATCCCTGTTTCTGTATTCATTTTCATAAGCTGTGTCGGTTTCCAGCAGCCTGCCTTGCGATGCCTCAACCGCCAGCTGGTCGCAGCGTTCATTTTCAGGGTTTAAGTTATGCCCCTTTATCCAAACAAATTTGGGTTTGTGAACCGCATATATTTTAAGGAATTCTCGCCAGAGATCGCTGTTTTTCTTCTTATCCAGCCCCTTTTTATGCCATGAAAAAACCCAGCCCTTATTAATGGAGTCAACCACATATTTTGAATCGGAATATACGGTTACGTCGAGGTTATTCCTTTTGAGCGTCTTAAGGGCGTCTATTACACTCAATAGTTCCATACGGTTGTTGGTTGTAAGCCTGAACCCGCGGCTTGCTTCCTTGCGTCTTGAACCGGACAAAAATACGATGCCGTAACCGCCCGGCCCGGGGTTTCCTTTCGAGGCCCCGTCAGTATATATGGATACCTCAACCATGCCGGCGGCGCATTAATAAATTTCAGTATTAATCCTCCTCATCGACCGAAATCATGGTGAAGGGAAGTTTTAAAATAGCCTGAAAATCTATTCCCACCTCCTGCATATCCTTGTCGCCGTTTTCGTAATACCAGTTTATTTTTACCTTATTGCCATTCTGGTGCAGCTGGTCGAGCAGGCGCAGCGTATCAAGTATGCACTTGGAGGATACAGTATTGAAAAAATCAAGGAATATATCCGCCTGCAGGGGCAAACCGCCATCAGGCTTGTAATGCTTTAATCTATCTATCAGAGGCCTGTAAAACGCAACCGCATCCGACGGTATCGACCTGCCTTTAATTTCAAGCTTCCCCTGCTTGTGATCAAGTAAGATTGAGGGTGTTTTTTCAGTTGCCTGGACGGAGAATCTTTCCATATCTTTCCATTAGGCTTTTTAGTGGTTGCTGATTTGCCCGGTTACCGATTACAAAGTTATTAATTTTTAGACTCGGGGATGGCAATAATATCAATGGTTGCGTTAGCCGGAATGTATTTCTCATAATTGAGGCCGGTAATTTCAACTGCTTTTATGGAATCGTAGAGTTTATAACCGAAGGATGAGAAATAATCCAAAAAGAATGAAAAATTCAGGTTCTTTTCCTTCATGGCATACATACCTGCTTCAAAGATTATATAAGGCCTGTATTTTTTAATCGTCTCGCGTGCGCCGGCCAGCACCTCATATTCATGCCCGTCGGTGTCAATCTTTACCAGGTCAAGCCTGGGCAATTGCCTGTAGCTGCAAAATTTATCGAGGGTAACGGCGCCCACGCCTTCGGCAGGCTTAACAGCGCCGCGGTGCACAGGGTGCAGGCTTTCCGCCGGCCTGCCTCCCACCTTCCAGCTGGCATAGGCTTTTAGCAACGGATTCGCGGTATCCTCCGATGAAACAAATGATTGAATGACTTCTATTCTTGATGCAAGCGCGGGGTTCAGCTCAATGTTGCGCCGCAGCCTGGCCATGGAATAATCCGTGGGTTCAAAAGCATACACCTTGCCCCGTGCAGCCCTTTTGGCATATTGCAGGGCCATGGCTCCCATATTAGCCCCTACGTCAATAATTACTGCATCGTCGGGTATGTGAACCAGTTTATTGCAAACCACATGCTCCTGGTATTTTCCGAACAGGAACAGCGACAGGTCTATGCCTTCGGAGAGATCCACTTCAAATTTTATCCCGTCCCGTGTAATGATCCGAGGCTTTTTACCGTAAACAAGTATTGCAAAAAAATAGGATATGCGCGCAAAAAAAATCTTGACCTTGGTTGCCAGAATATTTTCGTTTACCAGCTTCTTCAACATAATCTACCTCACGTTTTGGGGTTTTAAAAGTAACAAATAACGGAGGCGCTGCAATTTAATATTTTAAAACAGGGCAATATGCAAGGCCTTTGCCCTTTATACCGGATACATTTGACGGGATATGCCTGTGCGCCTGCTTACCTTCCGTGCTGTGCCACCGTCCTGTTTCCAGACGCCAATTTTGCCATTCGGTTTCCAAGAGTTAAATTTGCGACAAAGATTAATTTAGCATCCTGGTATATGGGAACAGGTAATAAAAAATACAAAAAACCGCAGCCGGTCATAAAGCCTGCTCCTATGCAAAACCGGAAGCAGCAAGCTTCGGGCACGCTGCCCCTGCGGCCGAACAGTGGCAGGTTCAGGCTTATTCTCATTGCCGGCATTGCCATTATTACCTTTTTCACTTACAGCTATACCTTGCACAACCAGTTTACAAACTGGGACGATGGCCTGTATATTGATTCCAACCCCTACATAAAGAACCTGACACATGCTAACCTGAAAATGATATTGTTTCACAATATCACCAATAACTACTACCATCCGCTTACCCTGCTATCCATTGCCGCCAATTACCACTTTTCCAAAATGGATCCTTTCGGGTATTATCTTACCAATGTAATCATACATATATGCAATACGCTGCTTGTATTTTTGCTGGTTATGGTTCTGCTCGGCGCCATGGAGGAAAGAGGTTATGGCACCTTCAAAGGTAAGGAGTGGCTCGCCGCCTTTGCGGCGCTATGCCACGGGGTACATCCCATGCACGTGGAATCGGTAGCCTGGATAGCGGAACGCAAGGATGTGCTGTACGGTTTCTTTTACTGGCTCGGCCTCATAACTTATGTTAAGTATGTAAAGGAAGAAAAACTGAAATGGCTGGCGCTGGTTGTTTTTCTATACCTGTGTTCCCTTGCATCGAAGCCCCTTGTGGTTATTTTTCCGCTTTCGCTGTTCCCTATTGATATTCTGTTGAAAAGGAGCGGATGGAAAAAAATCATGCTCGAAAAAGCGCCCTTTTTTCTGGTATCCCTCATTGGCGGCATCTGGGCCTGGAAAACATCCGATGCAAGCGGGTCTATAGCCTCATTTCATGCCTTTACTTTTATACAGCGCTTGTCCTTTGCAGGGTTCAGCTTCACCATGTTTGTTCTGAAAGCCTTTATCCCTTTTCATCTCTGCTCCTATTACCCCTATCCCAACCTCGATGCGCAAGGGTTTATGCCTTTTTATTTTTACATAGCGCCCCTCACTTCATTGCTGATAATTGCCGTACCATTGTGGCTTACATACCGGAGTAATAAAAATTATTTCCGTGTGGCGGTTTTCGGGCTTGGCTTCTTTCTTTTCAATGTTTTGTTTGTGTTGCAATTTGTATCGGTCGGTCCGGCGCTAATGCCCGAGCGATACACAAGCATAGCCTACTTCGGCATATTTTTTATGGTAACGTTTGCCCTTTTCCAACTTTGGGAAAAATACCGGGCTTGGCATTTCCCGCTTATGGTGGCGCCTGTAATTTTTATAGGAGTGCTGGCCTACCTGTGTCGCGAACGAACCAAAGTATGGCACAGTACCCAAACGCTCTGGCAGAACGTAATACAGCAATATCCCCTTAGGGTTGAAACGGCATACAAGAATCTGGGTAACTTTTATGCCGAAAGAAACCAATACGACAGCGCCTTTGCGGAATATAAGGTTCTGGACGACATCCACTCCACCGATGCCGGTGTGTACAGCAACCTTGCCAATATCTATGCCATCAGGGGTCAGTTCGGTAAATCACTCCAATATTATTCACATGCCCTAAAACTCAACAACAAGCTGTTCGATGTATGGCTCGACAGGGCAATTACCTATAGCCGTATGGATAGTTTCGACCTTGCCATAAGGGATTATAACTATGCTTACTCTCTTGATCCCAAATCGGAACAGCTGCTCTTTAACCGGGGAAACACCTACCTTAATGTGAAGGATTACGACAAGGCCATAGCCGATTTCAACACCGCCATTTCAATTAACCCGGACAGGGCGCAATACTACCTGTACCGCGGCATTGCCGAAACCGATAAGAAAGATTTGCAGGCGGCCCTGAACGATTTCCTCCGCGATTTAAGCATGGAGCCCGATAATGCAGACTGCCTGTTTAACCTGTCAATAGTATATAACCAATTGCAGGATTATAACAATGCCCTGAACTATGCCTTAAGAGCGCAGCAAAAGGGTCACCCTGTTGCCGCTACTTACATTGCCGATTTAAAAAATAAACCAGGCGGCCCGAAGAAATGAGCCACGCCGATGCAATTAAAACACCGGAACAACAACCGAATACCCTGCCTTGAAACCGAGGAAAAAATATAAGCCCAACCAACCACAGGTTAACAGGAATCAGCCTGTAAAGCAGGCAGCCGAGCCCATTAAGCCGATAGCCCCGGCTTCGGAGCTGTATTTGCCTCCCAACCTCGTATTCCTGCTTCCTCTTGCTGCGGCTGTAATCACTTTTGCCGTTTACCATTTTACTCTGCACAACCAATTCCTTGACTGGGACGACTGGATATATGTTACCAAAGACCCTTACATAAAAAGTTTTTCGGTTTCCAATATAAAGGAGATGCTCTTCCACAATATAACGGCGAATTACTTTCACCCGTTAACCATGCTGTCGCTTGCCCTTAATTACCACTTTTCAAAATTAAATCCCGAAGGTTACTATCTTACCAACATGCTGCTGCATACTGCCAATACGGTATGGGTATTCATACTGGTAAAAACACTGCTGGAAAGTATGAGCAGGTATTACGGATACGGGCACATCAGCAACATACCCTGGATAGCAGGGTTCAGCGCCTTGCTGCACGGCATACATCCCATGCATGTGGAGTCGGTAGCCTGGATTGCGGAACGGAAAGATGTACTCTATTCCTTCTTCTATCTTCCGGGGCTTATCCTGTATGTGCGGTATGTGAACAAACCCAGTCCCGCCCGAATGATTGCTGTGGTGGCTGTATTTTTCTGCTCACTCATGTCCAAGCCGCTCGCCGTATCATTTCCTTTGTCGCTTTTTGCCCTTGATGTGCTGCTGAAAAGAAAAGGACTATGGAAAATAATTTTGGAAAAGTGGCCCTTTTTTCTCTGTTTCGCAGCAATGGGTGTTATTACCCTCATTACCGTAAAGAACAGCGGGTCCATGGCTTTGCTCAACGGTTTTACGCTTCTTCACAAACTTACCATACCCTTTTATTCCTTCATGGTATATGCCACCAAATTCCTGTTCCCGACCAACCTTTGCGGTTATTACCCTTACCCCGGCGTTACTGCCACCGGCTGGATGCCGCTCATTTTTTATATCTGCCCTGTTATTGATGCGGCAATAGTTGGCATACCCCTTTACCTGGCCTACCGCGCTGGTCAAAACTATTTCCGTATAGTCATCTTCGGCCTGGGCTTCTTCCTTGCCAACGTACTCTTCATCCTGCAATTCCTTTCGGCCGGAGTTGCCATTGTCTGCGAGCGTTACAGCTATATCGGCTATATAGGGCTAATCTTCCTCACCATTTATTTCATCTTTCTTTTAATTGACAAAAAACCCTTGCTGCGTGTTCCGGCCCTAACCGCATTGGTGGTGTTTTTGTCCATTTTCGCCTACCTAACGCACCAACGGACCAAGGTATGGCACAATTCCGAAACACTATGGCACGATGTAATAGTAAAGTATCCCCGGCAGTGGCTGGTACCCTATATGAACCTGGCGCAATATTATGTTGACAGCAATAAAATGGACAGCGCTTTTGTAATGTATAAAGAACTTGCACAGCTCGGAAGCAAAGAACCCAGCGACTACCGCAATCTTGCCAACATATATGCCATGCGCAAGGAATACGACAAATCGTTGCAGATGTACGCCAAAGCCATACAGCTTGACACCACGGGGAAAGCCGATACCTACCTCGACCGCGCTGTAACCTATTCCATAATGGGCAGGCTTGATCTGGCCCTGCTCGACTACAACCGTTCCTTTAAAGCCGATTCCAACGATGAAAAAACCCTTGTGAACAGGGCTTACGCCTATTTCAGCATCGGGAAAAACGACTCGGCGATTACCGATTACAACCGTCTAATACGAATTAATCCTGCCGAACCTTCATATTATTTCAGGAGGGGCAATGCAGAACTGAACAAAGGCGATGCGCAAGGCTCAATAAACGACTACCTGAAATCGCTCCGCATGCAACCCGAATACAATGCCGAATGCGCCTACGACCTTTCAATCGCTTATAACAGGATTGGCGATTATGCCAATGCACTTACCTATGCCAGACAGGCTAAACAGAACGGCTATAAGGTGGCTGACAGCTATCTGGCCGCACTGGAAAAAAATGCCGGCAACGGCAAATAACCGGTCTTTTTTTTTAAAAGAATAATTGCCATGAATGAAGACATAGAAAATTGCCTTGAAGTATTGAACAAGGGAGGCACTATATTATATCCTACCGATACCGTGTGGGGCATAGGGTGCGATGCCTCGAACGAAGCGGCGGTGCAAAGAATATTCGGCATAAAGCAAAGGCATGAAGCAAAAAGCATGATTGTGCTCGTTGCCGCAGCGGAGAGTATCGGGCGGTATGCCTTTTTTCCGCCCGGAGCCGAAGGCTTGCTGCGTGCACCAAAACCCATTACCGTCATCTATCCGCATGCCAACAGGACAGCCCTTGCCCCTTCGGTAATTGCCTCCGACGGCACCATTGCCATCCGTGTTACCGGAGACGGGTTTTGCCGTGAACTGATACTGAAATTCGGGAAACCTATTGTATCCACTTCCGCTAATATAAGCGGCAGCAAGGCTCCCGGTAATTTTACCGAAATCGAAGAAACAATTAAAAGCAGGGTTGATTATGTGGTAAAATGGAGGAGGGAAGAAACCAATAAAAACGCCCCGTCAGGAATTATAAAAATAAATGCAAACGGCTCAACAGAAGTGATCAGAGCTTAGCTTTCACCTCTATCATCTCGTAGCCTTCAATGATGTCGCCAACCTTTATATCATCGAAGTGAGTGATGTTCAGCCCGCATTCGTAGCTCGAAGGAACCTCCTTAACATCGTCCTTAAACCGCTTAAGTGAACCTAGTTCTCCGGAGTGCAAAACAATGCCGTCGCGTATCAGTCGTACTTTTGCATTGCGGGTTATCTTGCCCGACAGCACCATACAGCCCGCCACGGTACCCACTTTCGAAACATTGAATACTTCACGCACTTCGAGGTTGCTGGTAACCTTCTCCACCACTTCAGGGCTAAGCATGCCCTCCATAGCGGCTTTTACTTCGTTTATGGCGTTGTATATTATGGAATACAGGCGGATGTCGATCTGTTCCTGTTCGGCTAATTTGCGGGCGGCAAAAGAGGGCCGCACCTGAAAGCCGAGTATAATGGCATTAGAGGCCGAGGCAAGCAATACATCTGATTCGGTGATGGCTCCCACGCCTTTGTGTACTATGTTCACCTGTATTTTCGGGGTGGAAAGTTTAAGCAGCGAGTCGGACAGTGCTTCCACCGAGCCGTCGAAATCGCCCTTTACAATTACATTCAGCTCCTTGAAATCGCCTATTGCAAGTCTTCTTCCTATTTCATCAAGCGTTATATGCTTCCTTGTTTTAAGGCCCTGTTCGCGTTGCAGCTGTGAGCGCTTTGTTGCAATTTCGCGGGCTTCGCTTTCGCTTCCCACAATATGGAACTGGTCGCCGGCCTGCGGGGCTCCGTCTAGTCCGAGTATCAGGGCGGGCATGGCAGGCAAGGCATTCTCAATAGGCAAGTTACGCTCATTGTGCATGGCTTTTATCTTCCCGCTGAAGCAACCTGCCACAATTACATCGCCTACGTGCAGCGTGCCGCCTTCAACCAGTATGGTTGCCACATAGCCCTTTCCTTTATCCAGCGCCGATTCTATGATTACACCGTGGGCTTTTTTATTAGGGTTTGCTTTCAGTTCCAGCAGGTCCGATTCAAGCAGCACCTTTTCCAGCAGTTCGGGCACTCCCTGTCCCTTTTTCGCCGAAATTTCCTGGCACTGAAATTTGCCGCCCCAATCTTCCACAAGTATATTCATACCTGCAAGCGCTTCCTTAATTTTATTCGGGTTTGCTCCGGGCTTGTCTATTTTATTTATAGCAAAAATCATGGGCACCCCTGCTGCCTGTGCGTGGTTTATGGCTTCCACGGTTTGCGGCATTACTCCGTCGTCGGCGGCTATAACTATTATGGCCACATCGGTTATCTGGGCTCCCCGTGCGCGCATGGCGGTAAAGGCTTCGTGGCCGGGTGTATCCAGAAAGGTTATCTTTTTCTTGTTTTCCAGCGTTACGTTATAGGCGCCGATATGCTGGGTTATGCCCCCGGCTTCGCCGGCAATAACGTTTGTTTTGCGGATGTAATCGAGCAGCGATGTTTTACCATGATCCACGTGCCCCATTACGGTTACTATCGGGGAGCGCGGAAGGAGTTCTTCGGCTTTGTCTTCCTCTATGCGGATGGCCTCCTGCACCTCCACGCTTACAAATTCAACCTGAAAGCCGAATTCTTCGGCTACTATTGTTATGGTTTCTGCATCAAGCCTTTGGTTAATGGATACGAACAATCCTAAATTCATACAGGTAGATATTACATCCTGTATGGGCAGGTTCATCATTTTGGCGAGTTCGTTTGCCGAAACGAATTCGGTAACCTTAAGTGTCTTTTTGTCGGCTTCAATTTTTTCGGCTTCCTGCTGAAGCTTTTCACTTATAAGCTGTCTTTTTTCGCGGCGGTATTTGGCTGCTTTGCTCTTGCCTTGTCCGCTAAGCCTTGCCAGTGTCTCTTTTATCTGCGCCTGTATCTCTTCCTCGGTCAGCTCGGGGCGACGTTCCTGCTCCCTTCGCCCGCCGCCTCTTTTGGGCGACGATTGTGTGAGTGCCTGCTGAACATCTTCCTTGCTGTATTCCTTCTTAAATATCCTCTTTCTTTTTCTTGAACCGTGATCCTGCGGACCGGCCGATGAGGCAACGGGTTTGGGCAGGTCTATTTTCCCGATAATGGTAGGGCCTTCCAGCTTGCTCACCTGCGTGGGCATAAATTCTTCCCTGGGTGGTGCCGGGGGCGGTGTTGGTTTTTCTGCGACAATTTCGGGTGCTTTTGGCTGGGGTTCCGGTTGCGCTTTTTCTGCGGTTTCCTTCTTTTTTCCCTTACCCTTACCCGCCGGGGCCTCCGGCAGTTCTATCTTGCTTATTATTTTGGGCTTCTCAAGCTTTACCTTTTCCCGTGGAATTACGGATTGAGCCAGGGCGTCCTTCACCAGCAATTCCTCCTGCGCTTTTTTCTTCGCCGCCTGGCTTTCCTCCTGAACAAAGGGCTTATCTATCTGCTGCTGCCGGGCATCTTCTTTTACCTTTTTATCGCCGGCATATTCCGTCAAAAGGAGATCATATTGCTCCTCCGTAAGTTTTGCATTGGGATTTGAATCGACACCAAAGCCCTTGTTATTGAGGAAATCGACTAGTGTACCTACTCCTACTCCCAGGTCTTTGGCAACTTTGCTTAATCTATGAATTACCTGTGTCATTCTATGCCTTTCACTGTTTATGCTTCAAATTCCTTCTGCAATATGCTTCTTACTTCGTTTATGGTTTCTTCTTCCAAATCGGTTCTCTTTGCAAGTTCTTCGGTGTTCAGTTCGAGTACACTCTTGGCCGTATCGCATCCTATGGCTTTAAGTGCGTCGAGTATCCACCCTTCTATTTCGTCCGAAAATTCATCAAGCGGCACGTCTTCGGTATAGTTTTCCGAGTCTCTGTACACATCTATCTCGTAGCCTGTGAGCCTGGCTGCAAGGCGTATGTTATGCCCTCCCTTACCTATTGCAAGCGATACCTGATCGGGTTTCAGGAATACATTGGCGTGCTTTGTTTCATCATTGATCTTGATGCTGGTTATTTTTGCAGGGTTCAGCGCCCGTGTAATGAACAGCGTAGGGTTGGTGGTGTAGTTAATTACGTCGATATTTTCATTTTTC
>JABEUT010000024.1 GCA_013044305.1 Bacteroidia bacterium | reverse complement strand
TTATGGTACTGATTCCTATCGATAGCTACCGCGATCAGGGCCTCCGGGGAATGGGTGGGAATGGTTTCGGGTGATTAATTTTCGGCTTTAGTTCTCAATGAACCCTATCAATATCACCATACATCCGTTTACCGACTTGCTGTCGCCTTTTACAGGTATATCGTAGTCAATATAGTAGGTGCCTGGTTTGTCAATCTCCACCGACCAGAAGAGGTTGTCCACACCACTCGAGTTGTCGTACAGTTTCTTACGCCTGTGCACCAGGTGGCTGTGGTCGTATATGTTCACCTTCACGTTTTCATCGAACATGGAGGTTCCCAGCACCAGTTTGTATTTCATGCCGGCAAAGGCTGCAAATTCCACTTCAACCATTTGCGGTTTGTCGGTAAAGGTAATGTCGTTGTATGCGTAGCTGTCGTATTTGTATGGTTTAAGATTGGGTTTATAGTTTTTAACTATTTTCCGTGGGCTGCATTGGGCAGAAAGCCTGAACGCTGAAAAATTAAAGAGCACGAAAAGGCTGAAAAACAGGAAGAAGAGAGGCGAGCCTAATGGCAGGCGTGCATGGCTTACACTGAATATGGACTTTCTTTTAAGCATAACTTCCATCTTTCAGAGTTCAATATTCTGTTCGGGAGAATGGTTACTTATTTGAATCCCACAACCACCATTCCGCAACCTCCGTTTTCCGGGTTGCTGTCGCTCACGGTCGGGTGGGCTTCAATGGTATAATCTATATATATCCTGTCTCGTAATTTCTTCTTGGGCATAAACCGGTTTACCTTTACTGCATCGGAGCTTTTTACGCTGAACAGGTTTTCTCTTTTGGAATCTTCTATGGGTTTGTTCCATACATCAATCTTAACGCCCGGCGCAAGAGCGTATGTGTTAAATACAAAGAGGTATTCTTCGCCCGAAAAAATGGGTATCTGAATTTCCTTTACCTGTTCCTTTCTTATAAATTTTACATCAACCCTGTTTGCGCAATCGTAGTGAAAGGGCTCTCCGCCATATTCAGGCAGGTTAAAATAAAATTTACAGGTGTCTTTCAGCGCGTTAACATTGCAATCGTTGCTTTGCCCTTTTGCCATAAAGCAGGAGCAGGCAAGCAGAACAACGGCAATTAAATTCTTCTTTATCATGTTCGGTATGTTTAAAGTAAAGTGATCAGGTTTTTCAGGCGCCCAGAAGCTTTGTCCGCAGATCGGAAATCATTTTGCTTACCTGATCGATGTGGTCAGGGGTAAGCGATATGGATTTGTCGCTGTCGGGGTTATAATTCTTCACTTCGCTAAAGGCGCCATAGGTGTTCTGTAATCCCTGAAGGTCTTTTTCGAGATCGGGTATCTTGCTGTCGGCGGCTTCGTTCTTGTGCAGGAGCTTCAGCAGGTTATCCAGGATGTTCATTTGCTCGGATATGCGGGCGCTAACATTGCTGTTTTTTCCTTTTTCATAAACCTTGGAGCCTATGTACATGCTTTCAACCCAGGCTCCGGTAAATGCGAGCACGCCAATGTATTTTTGCTTGTTGGCTTCCAGATAGGTATCGGTTCCCATTTGCAGGTCGCCTATAATCTGGGCAAGCGAGTCGGTATTATCAAGGTTCGATTTAAACCGGTTGAGCATGGAAGCTCCAAATACGCTGCCGAAGCCCATCTTGTCTGCCAGGCTCTGCACCGTGTTCAGGTAATTGGTGGCGTCCTGACTTTGTTTATTCAGCACGCAATAGGAGAGGTCGGCGCTGTATATGCCCATGTTAACTGCCCTGTCGTATGCGGTAGTAAACTGTGCGGCATCCTTTGTCTTTGTCGTCAGGTCGGGGTAAAAGCTCAGGCCTGCATTTTTAAAAATGGTGGCTATAAGGAGCGGAGAGGGAAGCAGGTACACTTCGGAATCCTGATCGGCTGTGGCCGTGGCTGCCGCTGCTTTAGCTTTTGCCAGGCTGTCGGCTGCCGACATAATGTTGTTTTCCTGCGCATTTTCGTGATGACATGCAAAGAGGGCAAATATGCCTGCTCCAGCGATGCACAACAAAGGGGTAAAAATTTTTCTGCTCATAATATTATTGATTGATAAACGATAGTTTTGAGGGCGCAATATACAAATATTTTCATATTGACTCCCAAAATGTTTATTGGCTTATTTTTAGCGGCCTCATCCCTATCTTGTTGATTTTCTTAATTTCCGACAAATTACCGGCCTTTCGCTTTACTTCACGGCTCCTGCATGGGGGGCTTCGGGCTGCACCACCAGCTGCACCGTGTAGCGGCTTTTGTGTTCCAGCAGCACTTTTTTATCAATGCAAACCCTGTCGATGGTTGCCTGATCGTAGTACCGGATGGTTACAAGCTCCAGGTTGTCGTTGTACAGCACCCTGAAATCATCGCTTAATGATGCGATAAGGGCGGGTACTTTGCCCGGTTCGTTATCCATGCAGATAGAAAAATTAAGGGCGGAGTTCTGCATTACGTTCACCTTTACCCTGCTTGCCGCCAGTTCGCGGAAGATGCGCGACAGGTTGGCCTCTACAATGAATGAAAAATCTTTAGGCGATATGGAAAGCAGCACCTGGTTTACCTTGAAGATGAAACAAGGTACGGGCAGATGGGTAAGGCGGTTATCAATCTGCGTGCCGGCTTCCGCGGGTTTTAAAAATGATTTGACAAACAACGGTATATTTTTGTTCTGTAAAGGTTTTATGGTCTTAGGGTGGATAACCGTTGCACCATAGTATGCAAGTTCAAGGGCATCCTGATAGCTAAGGTGGTCTATCTTTACCGTATTGTCGAACCATTTGGGGTCGGCGTTGAGCACACCCTCCACATCTTTCCATATTGTTACCGAGTCGGGTCTAAGGCAATATGCAATTATGGCTGCTGTGTAATCGCTGCCTTCGCGTCCGAGGGTGGTGGTTTTCCCGCCTTTGGTTTCACCTATGAACCCTTCGGTGATGATGATGTCGCTTTGCTTAAAGGCATCGGAAAAATTTCTCTTTATGTTTGTCTCGGTTTGTTGAAAGTCAACATTGGCTTCTCTGAAATTGCTGTCGGTACATATATTCCGGCGGGCATCCTGATGCGAAACATTCAGGCCCGTACCCTTCAGATACGCTTCAGCAATAAGCAC
>JABEUT010000191.1 GCA_013044305.1 Bacteroidia bacterium | reverse complement strand
CCTATCAGCGTAAAGGGGGCTTACTTTTCCAATTTTCACAGAAAACTCAATAAAATCAATGGTTTCAATGCGCAAAATAATTTATCTCGGACAACAGTGTTTCGCTTATTAAATTATTGTAAAATATTCTCCAAGCCTGGCCGACCCTGTCAGTCAGGCGGGTATGTTCCCCATCTTTAGCCCTCTGGCTTAATTGTCAGGGCATAAAAAAACGCTATGAACCATTAGTATACTAAAAGTATAAACCCGTCTAATCCATGTTAACTCATGTACTATTAAAATTTCCTACCTTTGTATAAAATTCACTGCTAAATGTTGCACTCATTTTTAAATGAAAAACTACCCGAAATAAAAAAGATGTTCAAAGAGCATCATGTAAAATCGGCGTACGCGTTTGGCTCGGTGGTTACTGATAAATTTAATGAAAATAGCGATGTTGATTTTATAATTAATATGGATGAGTCATTAGAACCGGCAGACAGGGGTGAAATGATGTGGGATTTGTGGGACAAGTTGGAAGATCTCTTTAAACGTAAAGTAGATATGGTATCAGAGAATTCCTTGACAAATCCTTACTTCATAGAGGAATTGAACGAAAAGAAACAACTCCTTTATGGAAAGACAAATTAAAAAATTTCTCCAGGATATTGTTAACTCTATTTCTTCCATTAATAACTTTACCGAGCAAACCAGAACGTTCGCTGACTATAAAAACAATAAGTTAGTAAAGAGGGCAGTAGAACGTGAGTTGGAAATAATAGGAGAAGCTATGAAACGCGTTTTGGAACTTGACCCTGAAATCAAAATAAATAACCCCAAGGGTGCTGTTAATTTTAGAAACAGGATTTCTCATGGCTATGATACTATAGATGATTACATTATTTGGGGAATTATTACCAGACATCTGCCAATCCTTAAAAAGGAAGTAGAATTGTTACTTCAAAAAAAGTAACCAGAAAAGTTCAGAAAAGATAATACCGGTGATTTTAGTGCATTTACAGTTTATCATTTCCGCATAACTTATAAAATAGCTCCCGACCATATTCAAATTGTTCGTATGAGGCACACCTCGCAAGAACCTTTAGAATATAAATAGAACGGCTACATAAGAAGAATCACGTCCAATATATCCATCGCAGCGTTCAACCTTTTTTATTCGAAAGGTGGTATTCCGTTAAAGCCTCGACCGGGTATGGCAGAATTTTGCCTGTCGTAATCCCTTTCGACTTTGCCGTTTCCAGCAGTACATCCTTGAAATAATATGCCACAGAACCTACAAAATGCGCCGGTTTATTTTTAAAGCCGCGATACCTGCATACATGCTGTTCCAAAAAAAGATTGAAACAGCTTTTTACCAATTGTTCGAAATACGGATGCTGCTGCCTGTCACCTATAAACCGGCTGAAAGATGCCAAAAACCTGTTGGCAAGGGGTTTTTCATATACACGCTTTCTTATCTCTTCTCTGGTCAGGCTAAAGGTTTGCTCAAACTCGTTTACAATTTCTTTGGGCAGGGCATGATTCAGATAAGCCGCAAGCAAATTTTTACCTAAGTGTGCACCGCTTCCCTCATCGCCCAATATATGCCCCAAACCTCCAATCTGGCTTACAATTCTCTTGCCATTGAACAGGCACGAATTGGAGCCTGTACCCAGTATGCTTACAATACCCGCCGAATTACCGCAGGCGGCGTGTGCCGCCGCAAGTATGTCATGCTCCACCCTTATTGTAGCCCCGGCAAAGCAATCGTGCAAAGCCTCCTTCACCCTTTTGCATTTTTCGGTGCCCGAACATCCCGCTCCATAAAAAAATATATGACTTACTTGCGTGGCTGCAGGAAAATTGGGGATCAGCGAACCCCTGATCTCTTCAATAATTTCAGTATTCGTTTTAAAGTACGGATTGAGCCCTTCGGTCAGGTAACTGTATATTTTGCCATTGGCGGCAACCAGCCTCCAAGCTGCTTTTGTAGAACCACTGTCGGCTATCAATATCATTTCTTGTTCCGTTTTACCGGCTGCAAAGATTATAAAAAATAAAATACGGGTATAGAAATAAAAGTATCAAATAAAATGCCTATTACCGATACCTTTTTCAGAATATAAACTTAGCTGCCTGAACCGCACCGCCTATACAATATCGCCCGCAAAAACAAAAATCATTTGAACATTCTCGCAAAACCTCATATTTTATACAAAAAAACTTTACTTTTGGGTGGCGTTAATATTAAACGAAATGAATACCTAACCGCATATTCTGAAGATAATTATGTTTTTCCGGAAAAATAAGACACTGTTTACTTTAACAACAATACTTTCTTTGCTTGTTATTCTTAATTCCGAAAACCTTAAAGCCCAGCCGGTGAACGCCGCAACCGAACACTGGAAGAAAATGTTCACGCAGGCAAACCTGATGATGGGCGAGCACTTTTACGACTCTGCCCTGATGACCTTTACGAGCATGTACAAAACCGACAGCGCCAACGCCAACGTATGTTATAATATCGGACAGCTTTACTTGCTTACCACCGCCTATAAATCAAAGTCGCTGCCTTATCTTGAGAAGGCTGCGGCACATGTTACCGGCAATTATCACCCTGATGATGCTTACGAAAAAGACGCTCCCGCCATTGCATATTATTACCTTGCAAGGGCCCAGCATCTGAATTATAAATTCGATGAGGCCATACAAAACTTCAGCAGATTCAAAAAACTGCTTACCTCCGATGCCGACACCATTGACTACTGGATTAATTGCTGCAACAATGCCAAGGATTTGATGCAATACCCTGTAGATTGCAAAATAATTAACCTGGGCGATAGCGTGAACAGCCCCTACCCCGACTTTGCCCCAATAATCACCGCCGATGAACAGGAATTGTTTTTCACCTCCTGCCGCCCATTGATGAATGGCGATTCCAACAGGGACCTGAACAAACACTACTATGAAGACATCTGGATATCGTACGCCAAACCCGGCGGAGGCTGGACACAGGCAGCCAACATCGGTCAGCCTGTAAATACCCCCCGAAACGACAAAACAATATCAGTGTCGCCCGACGGGCAGCAACTTATCATTTATCAGGACAACTCCATTTTTTCAGAAGGCGCAAACGGCAGCCTTAAGGTTACTTACCTGCGAGGAACACAGTGGAGCTATCCCGAAGCGATAGACTCCAACGATGTGGGCGTGGTGAACAGCAACTCCTATGAACCAAGCTGCTGTATAAGCCCCGACCAGCGAACCATTATTTTTGCAAGCAAACGTGCGGGCGGTTTCGGCGGAACCGACCTATACAAAATAACAATAGAAAGCAACGGCAAATGGGATGACCCTGTTAACCTCGGCAGCCTGGTGAATACACAATACGATGAAGATGCCCCGTTTATCCACCCCGACGACTCCACACTGTTCTTCAGTTCAAAAGGACATAATACTATGGGCGGATTTGATGTATTCAGCGCCAGAGAGAACGCATCAGGCAACTGGGGAAAAATTAAAAACCTCGGCTATCCGGTAAACAGCCCCGACGACGACCTCTACTTTTACCTCTCTGCCGACGGACGAAGAGCCTTTTACACCTCCATACGTAACGGCGGCAGCGGCGAAAGGGATATTTATGAAGTAATCTTCAACAAGCCCCTGCCCGTTGATCAGGTAGCCGTGCTCGACGGATATATAAAAAACGCCGACGGCAGCCGCCTGCCTAATGATTTGAAAATAACAGCATGTCCTGTAGGCAGCAATAACGCAGTAACAACCGGAGTCAATTACGCCACAGGCAAGTTCCTGCAGGTGATGCGCCCGAACACCAACTACAACATTACAATTACCACACAAGGTAAAACCGTATTCAATCAAAAATTCCTGCTTTCCTCCGACAGTTCCTACTCCAGCCTTGCAAGGGCTTTCTTCCGTTCCGGCATAATACTCGGCGACACCACCAATGTTTTTGCCCCGAAAAAGAAGGCTGCCGAGGCAGTTGTTGCCAAAGCAAGGGAAGTTAAGACCGAGAATATGACCGGGAAAATATTGCTAAACAACAGCCCCATTGAACCCTTATCGGAAATGGAACTGCTGCTTGCCGATAATGGCGGCAGGGTAATTCAGACAACAGCTACCGGCACCAATGGCGCCTTCACCTTCACAGGCCTGAACCCAGACAGCACCTATCTGCTGGAGTTTGATGCAAAAGAATCCAAACTGCGTCCGAAAAAATTACTGCTCCTGAATTCCAATAACAAAACAGTGCGTAATTTCGACGGCCTTAAAAGAAGGACATACTGCTATCACAGCCTTCCGGCCGATCTCAACAAACTGCCCGAAATTCCTGAAGAAAATGAGGTAGCCGTAAACCCTGCTCCTGCTCCGCCCGACACTATTGTAACCACCGTTAAAGGTAAAGCGGGCGGCAAAGAAAACCGTACAAAGAAAACCCTGGCTACCTCCGCTCCCGATTTTATAAGATATTTTGGCTACAACACCAATGCCATCTCGGAACAGGATGACGGGTTCTCGGCCCTTATAGATAAAATTACGGCAGCCCTTGCCACAGACAAAGTAAATGTAACCATTGTGGCAAGCGCATCAAAAGTACCTACCCATATCTTTACAAAAGGCAATAAAGGACTGGCACTGGACCGTGCGAAACTTGCCGAAGAGGTTATAAAGAAAGCATTGAATGACAAGCATGCCGAAATGAAAAACCTGAATTTACGAACCGAAGCCAAAGTTTCGGGGCCTCCATACAGGCATGATGCTTCTGACGAATCGAAATATCAGTGGTATCAGTATGTTAAGGTGTATATCAAATAACAACTCAACGCCTTCCTTCTTTGAATAAAGTTACTTCACTTATATTTTCACTGCTGCTCACCCTGCAGCTTTCTGCACAAAAAGGAGGCGGGAATGAGAACATACGCTACCTGTTCACACAGGGGAATCTGATGATGAATGAGCATCTGAACGACTCCTCGTTAAGGACATTCCTGCAGCTATATAAAGCCGATACTCAAAACGCCAATGTTTGTTACTTCATTGGGCAGCTCTACCTTAAAACCCCGGCTCATAAAGCCAATGCCCTGGCCTATCTGCGAAAATCAGTTGCACACATCTCGTCCAATTACACCCCCGATGATCCTTATGAAAAAAGGGCGCCGGCGCCGGCTTACTACTACTATGCAAGGGCGCTTCACATAAATTATCAGTTTAACGACGCCATTTACAGTTTCAATGTTTTTAAAAAAATGCTGTCGAAATCCGATGCACGGCAGAAGGATATTGATTACTGGATAAATTGCTGCACCAACGGAATAGAGCTGCTTAAAGACCCTGTTGACTGCAAAATAACAAACATGGGCGACAGCATAAACAGCAAATACCCCGATTACAATCCCGCAGTTACAGCCGATGAGCAGGAAATTATTTTTACATCACGAAGGCTTGGAGGTATAAACGACTCTACCTCCGAAAAAGATTCACTCGGGTTTTACAACGAACAGGTATGGATTTCCAACATTAAACCCGACGGGGCTTGGACCAGGGCAAAGAGCATCGGGAATGCCGTAAATACCGGAGGAAACAACTCCTGCCTTTCCATCTCTTTCGACGGACAGTCGTTAATTTACTGCCAGACCGAAGCCGAGGGTACAGGCAACCTGTACGTAAGCAACCTGCACGGTCTGCTTTGGGGGGGCGGACGTTCTATTGATTCGGCAGCACCCGGAACAATAAACAACGGCAGCGCCAATCCGGGGGCCTGTGTGAGCTCCGACGGCAAAACCCTTATTTTCGCCAGCAGCAGAGCAGGAGGCATGGGCGGCACCGACCTATACAGGATAACCATTTCCGACAGCGGTAAATGGAGCCAGCCCGTAAATCTGGGACCTAATATAAACACCGAATACGACGAGGCTTCACCTTTCATTCAGGCCGATGACTCCACCCT
>JABEUT010000190.1 GCA_013044305.1 Bacteroidia bacterium | reverse complement strand
TGAAAGACGTATTAACGGAAGTGGAAGCCCTGGATATAAAAACCCTCGAGACTAAAAAAATCTCCAATGCAGAATGTAAATTCGGATACAGGGAGAGCATTTTTAAAAATGAAGAAAAAGGCAGATACGTCATTCTTTCCATCACCATCAGGCTAACAAGGAATTCCCAAAAAGTAAATGTATCATACGGTACTTTAAGCAAGGAACTTGAAGCTATGGGTATTGCTCATCCCACAATCAAAGATGTAAGCAATGCAGTTATTAAAATCCGTTCTTCCAAACTGCCCGACCCCGGAAAAATAGGCAACGCAGGCAGCTTTTTCAAAAACCCCGTTATACCTGATTCTGCGTTTGCAAAATTAAAGTCAGAATATCCCGGGATAATTTCTTTCCCTTCCGCCGGAGGCAAGACCAAACTGGCTGCCGGGTGGCTTATAGAACAATGCGGATGGAAAGGCAAGCGCTTCGGCGATGCCGGCGTACATAAAGACCAAGCCCTGGTCCTCGTTAATTACGGCAATGCAACGGGAAACGAAATATACACCCTGTCTGAACAGATAATAGAATCTGTAAAAATAAAATTCGGAGTTGTGCTGGAACGTGAGGTAAATATGATTTAAGCCCGTACCGGCTGATGCCGGAAATCATTATGCCGCCCTGTAGCGCCGTTCCTTTTTCTTGTTTACTTTTGCAGCCATGAACAAGCGACTTCCGCTTATACTCCTTTGTCTACTTGCAGGTGTTGCAGGCGCACAGCCTGTTGTAATATGGTGGGATAGCGCCAAAGGAATTAAACAAAGTGAAATCAATTATACCGATGGTATGCAGAACGGACCCATGAAGCTTTGGTTCAAAAACGGCAAACTTGCCGAATCGGGGTTCTTCAAATATGGCTATCAGGACAGTATATGGAAAAATTTTTACGATAACGGCAAGCTGAAATCCTTTAAGCAGTTTCACCTCGCCAGGCCCGCAGCAGTATGGCTCTACTTCTACTCCAACGGCGATACTGCTGAACTGGATACCTATGACGAAGGAACTAAAAACGGACGCAGCCAGACCTGGTTCGAAAACGGGAAAACAGCCTCGGTAACCCCTTTCGAAAACGACCTGAAACAGGGAACCTGCACCACCTGGTTCGACAACGGAAATATGCAGAGCAAAACCATATTCAGCCATGGAGCAAAGGATGGAGACTTTATCTGCTATTACAATAACGGAACCCCCATGACACAGGGTACATATACCAAAGACAGGCAGACGGGTATCTGGAAGCAATGGTACGCCAACGGTAAGGTAAAGGAAATTTCGAAGATGACCGATACTGCAGGCTACCTGATGCAATACAACGACAGCACAGGCAAAACAATGATTTCCGATGGAAACGGCAAGGCCGTATTTTATGATAGCGCAGGCAGGGTAAGCTCCAGAGGTAGCTATTCCGGCGGACTGAAAAACGGACTCTGGACAAGCTATTACATTGCCGGCGACAAAAAAAACGAAACAGAATACCTGCACGGCAAAATGAACGGCAGCTATAAGCAATGGTATGTCGGTGGCATTTTGAAGGAATCAGGAGGCTTTAAGAACAACCTGAAAAACGGCAGCTGGGCTTTTTACTTTCAAAATGGCAAAACCAAGGCATCGGGATACATGAAGGACAACAGGCGCGAAGGCAGATGGACATATTTCGACAGCAACGGCGATACAAGCGCTGCGGGTTTCTTTAAAGATGATGAACGGGACAGTTTGTGGAATTTTTACTACCCCAAAAACAAGTTGGCCCGCCGCGGCTATTACACCCTTAACAAACGCACCGGAAACTGGATTCACTGGTACGCAAGCGGTGCGGTAAAAGAGAAAGGCGCCTATGCCAACGATTTACAGCAGGGACCCTGGCAGGCCTGGTACGACAACGGACAGCTTAAAGATGACGGTGCCTATAACGCAGGCATGATGACCGGCGACTGGAAGGAATGGTACGACAACGGTAAAATGAAATATGAAGGTGCGCTCGACAGCAATATGAAGGAAGGCCACTGGAAGTACTGGTATAGTACCGGATCCCTTCGAAGCGAAGGCGATTACCACAAAGACAAAAAAACGGGGCACTGGATTGACCTGCAGCCCGCCGGCATTAAGATAGATGAAGGCGATTACGAAAACGATAAGCCCCAGGGCAAATGGAGTTATTATTATGAAACAGGAGTGCTGATGCAGGAGCAGACGCTGAAAGACGGTAAGCCTGCGGGCAAATGCACCAGCTACTTCCCCGACAGCAAGCCCGAAAGCGTAACCAATTACAAAATAGTGAAGGAACAAAACGGATCGGCGCAAAGCATACCCGACGGCACCTGGCTGTTCTATGATAAAAACGGTAATTTAGAAAAAACCATTACGTATAAGAACGGGATACAGCAGTGATAACAGGTGAGGCCCCCGCTTTATACACCTCGCCGACAGGATATTAATATGCTAAGGTTTAAGTAACGCAATGCAGGTTTGTATATATTTGTCTTATTAAACTATATCGTTTCAGATTGCAAATGCGCTCAAAGTCATTATATAAACTGTGCCTGGTATTTCTTCTCATGCTGCCCTTTGCCGGGCATACCCAATTCATCTTAAACGGCGATGCAACGCTTACCCAGCCCGAGTGCGCCCCCAATACCCCGACCTACGAGCTTACTCCTGCCGTTGGCAACCAGTTCGGTTCTATGTGGTATAAATTCCTGTTCAACCTTAATACTCCGTTCGATCTCCAGTTTCAAATCTTTCTTGGAAACCAATGCTACAACGGATGTTCGTGCAACAGCAACGGAGCCGATGGCATCGTGTTTGTTTTTCAGCCCGACAGCACCGGCGCAGGTCAGCCCGGCGGCGGAATGGGCTATGGGGGCATATCACCCTCACTGGGTATTGAGTTTGATACCTACCAAAATAGCTGGGATCCGGCTTATTGCCATGTTTCAATAGAAAAAAACGGCGATGTGAATCACACCGACCTTTCGGGCAACCAGCTTGCCGGTCCATCGCCACTGGTGCCGGGAAACGTTTGTTCAGTGCCCGACGGAAACTGGCACCCTGCCAGAATAACCTGGAATCCGGTTACCGACAGCATCAAGGTCTTTTTCGATTGCGTGCTGGTAGAAAGCTATGCGGGTAATATCATTGCAAATATATTCGGAGGAAATCCTAATGTTTACTGGGGTTTTACCGCCGGTACTGGAGGCAGCTACAACCTTCAGGAGATATGCGTGCAGCACAGTTACCTGAACAACCTGCGCGATACTGCACTGTGCCTCGGGGCATCGGTGCCTCTTGTGGTGCATGGCGGGGCAACCTATAACTGGACTCCTGCCGCCGGGCTTAGCTGCACCAACTGCGACAGCACCATAGCCACGCCAAGCGTTACCACCAAGTACTTTGTTACCATTACCGATGCCTGCAACTTTAAAACCTATGACAGTGTTACCATAGCAGTCTCAAATATGCAGCTTAGCCACTCCCTGCTAAGCAAATCAATATGCGGCAACAATGGGGCAGACAGCGTAATTGCCACAGGCGGAATACTGCCCTATACCTATACCTGGTCGCCATCTGGAAATACTACCGCTGCTGCAACCGGGCTTACCGCCGGTGTATATACCATTACCGTTTCCGATAAAGCGGGATGTACAAAGGTAATACAAGATACCATG
>JABEUT010000189.1 GCA_013044305.1 Bacteroidia bacterium | reverse complement strand
AGTTACACTTAGCATAGCATAAGTTTATTTGCAAAATGTTACCTTTGTTAAGATATGTCAGAAAGCTACAAGACACATAGTGATGGGTTGTATTTTGTAGTTATTATCCCACTAAGCACAGCTTAGCGGGTACAGGGGTCAATAATTTCAGGGCTTGATACTGGTTCTTTTATCTGTTGCGATGGGCTACACCCATCGTTAACGGATTCCGCCCCCTTCGGGGCTAAATAAAGCGGAAATGAACCGGAACAATATTTAATTATTTTACTTATTATGTAACATTAAATTACTTTTGTTTATATTTGCGCCCTGAACTAATCACTAATTACCAATCACTCACTACTATTAAATGAGCAACACCCTTGAACTGTACAGCCGCATAAGCACAGTAGCCGGATGCTTAAGCCGGGGAATGACCACCGGGGAAATCAAAGAAACCTATATGCCCCGATGGGGCGTGTCGGAACGCACCATAGACCGCTACATAGAACTGGGCAAGGATAAGGTGATGCACTCCATAAGGAAAACCGACGCTCTTATTGAAACAATGCGGGCGCAGGCAGTATCCCAATCGGTGGAACAATTGCTTAGCAACCTCGAAATTCAGGCTCTTTTATGCTCATGGGCAAAGGGCGAGCAGGCGCGGGAACGAAAAGTACAAACGAGCAAAGGCGAAATAATGACATTACCCGATGTACCCACTTTCAGCCAATCCATTCAGGCAGTTAACAGCCTGCTTAAAATGCGCGGCGAGACAAGAGGCTGGCTTTCAGATGATGAACAACTGACTCCCGGCAGCCCCGGGGAAGATGGCGGACAGCCGGAAAAGCCATTGCAACTGAAGGGGGAAACACCCGAGGAACAGGAACTGCTCGATAATACATAATGAGAAAAAACAAATTTCCGTAAAATTCGAAATTCAATATTCTACATTCGAAATTCAAATCCCCTCCCCTCTGGCGCCTTAATTTGCCACAAATCGCCAAACAATGGCGAAACAGCCAATGGTATGTAAAAAATTGAACTATAAACTATGAGTGAAAAGATAAAAGAAATGAAAATGCAGAAAGAGACGCTCTCTCTTATAGGGGAGAGTAAGGAGTGGGGCAGAATGAGTTATGAGTTTTCAACTTAAAACTGATGACTTACGACTTATGACTTACCATTTACTCCCGATAGCTATCGGGAATCAATTCATCAAATTCGTAATTTACATTTCTTAACTTTGCCCTATGCACCTTAGCCACATATCGCTTTTAAATTTTAAAAACTACCATGAGTTAAGCCTGGACCTGTCTCCGGAGATAAACTGCTTTACGGGTAACAACGGCGCCGGCAAAACCAACCTGCTCGATGCGGTTCACTACCTGTCATTCTGCAAAAGCTATTTCAACCCGTTCGATAACCAAAACATACTCCACGGTGAAGATATGTTTGTGATACAGGGTATATTCAACAAAGATGAGCAGGAAGAAGAAGTATATTGTGCGCAGAAAAAAAATGAACGCAAGCAGTTCAAACGCAACAAAAAGGAATACAACCGCCTGTCGGAACACATCGGGCTGCTGCCCGTGGTTATGATTTCGCCCGAAGACATAGAACTGGTGCAGGCGGGAGGCGAAACAAGAAGGAAGTTTGTGGACAGCATCATATCGCAGGCGGATAAAGACTATCTGAACGATCTGATTGAATACAACAGAACCCTGTTGCAGCGCAACGCAACACTTAAATCGTCCTATGGCAACGCCGACCAAACACTCATGTCCGTATGGAACGGGCAGATGACAGCATCAGGCACCAGAATCTTTGAAAAAAGAAAAGCATTCACCGATAAGTTTTCAGAAATTTTTGGCGGAATCTATACCGAAATTTCCGGCTCCGGTGAATCTGTCAGCCTGCAATATGCTTCACAACTCCTTGAGGGCGGTTTTGAAGAACTTTTGGCACGGGCTTTGCCTAAAGATACCCTTGTGCAGTACTCCACCGCCGGAATACACAAAGACGACTGGCTCTTTTTTAAAGACAGGCATCCGGTTAAACGTTTCGCCTCGCAGGGCCAGCAGAAATCATTTATTATTGCGCTTAAACTGGCACAGTTCTATTTTCTGAAAAATAATGCAGGCACGGCTCCCATATTGCTGCTCGACGATATGTTCGACAAACTGGATGATGAAAGAATAAGCCGCCTTGCCGAAAAAATTACAGGTAAAGATTTCGGACAGATATTTATTACCGACACCAACCCGGGCAGGTTGCAAAAACTGTTTGGGGGCAAAGCCAAAGAATGCATTATTGTTCCGATAAAGGAAGGCGGTTTGCTGAAGGCGCCATCTGCCCAAATACATTATACCTGACCATGAGAAAAACCAACACCGAGAAACTGGGCGACTCCATAAAAGATATGCTGAAGCTCTACAGGCTCGACGAAAGACTCGACGAGCACAAGCTGATCAATTCCTGGGAAAAAGCCGTAGGACCGATGATTGCACGCCATACCACCTCTATAACCATTTCGAACAAAAAACTTGTGGTTACCATTGATTCGGCGCCGATGAGAAATGAATTACTGTATAGCCGGACGAAAATACTGAACGAACTGAACGCAATGGTTGGCGCCATTGTTGCCGAAGAAATCGTGCTGCGATGAGAGATGTTCAGTGAGAGTACAAAAAAATCAATAAAATGAACGCAATAGAGATTAAAAAAGCCAAATCGTTTGATGAACTGTTACACCTCAAATACGGTAAAATAGGTTCAAAAAAACGCGATGCTTTTGAAGAAAAAGCCCAGTATTTCATTATAAGCGAGATGCTGAAGGAAGCAAGGATTGAAGCTCACATGACACAGGAAGAACTTGCACAAAAGGTTGGAACCAAGAAAAGCTATATTTCCCGGCTGGAAAATGGCAAGTGCGATATCCAACTTTCCACACTTTACAGGATTTTTGAAGATGGCCTTGGCAGAAGAATCAGCTTACTAATTGCTTAGTAATTTTTATATCGTCACTCCTGAAATATGACAATCCAATCCCGTCTCGGCAGGTTCGACCTGACGATGATTATCGTCAGCCTTGTCATTGGCGTGGGTATATTTAAAACTCCCGGCATTGTTGCCGAGAAAGCGGGTTCGCCATTCATATTTTACACAGCCTGGATACTGGGCGGTATTGTTTGCATTTGCGGCGCATTTACCTTTGCCGAAATAGGATCGCGCCTGCCGGCAGCAGGGGGTTATTACCGCATATTTTCGCACTGCTACCATCCCATATTCGCCTTCATGTTCAACTGGGGGCTTATATTCACCAATGCAGGCGGCTCGGTGGCTGTAGCCCTTGTAGGCGCCGAATACATACAGCCTGTTATTGTTCCCGCAGGCCTCATGTACCTGTTCACCCCCAAAGTTATAGCCGTGGCTCTGGTTACGGGTTTGTACATTATAAATTATCTCGGAATTAAAATGGGTTCGAGGGCGCAAAACATTTTGAGCGGGCTTAAAATAGCCATGATATTGCTGCTCTGCCTTCCGCTCTTTATCCACACAGCCAGGCCTGCTGATGCGGTAGCCGCCACACAAAGCATGTCGTCCGTTAATCCCATAAGCGCGCTGGGAATATGCCTCATTTCCATATTTTTCACTTTTGGCGGCTACCAGAATACCATCAACCTCGGGGCGGATATTCATGAACCCCGCCGCAATATACCGCGCGGCATTTTCGGAGGAATGACCATAGTGCTTGTACTGTACCTGTTGCTTAATACCGCATATTGCCAGGTGCTGGGGCTGGATAATATGAAAGGAAAAACCCTGATAGCAGCGGAACTCGCAAAGACACTTTTCGGCGATGCCGGTTTCAAGATAACATCCATTGCTGTTTTTATTTCGGTGGCAGGGTTTATCAATTCGGCATTTATGTATAATCCGCGTATGCTTTACGCCATGTCGGAGGATAATATTTTGCCCCCCATATTCAGGAAGGTGAACGGAAGAACCCAGGCCCAGGAGTTTGCCATTACTTTCTTTTTTCTTATCATTTTTGTTTCACTCCTAATATCGGGCGCCTTCGAAAAGGTGATGAACTATACCATGTTCATAGACAGCGGCTCGCTGATTTTTGCCGCCGCCACCATCTTCATTCTGCGCAGGCGCAAGGAGGGCGAAACGGCAGAAGGATTCAAAATGAAACTGTTCCCTTATGTGCCAATTTTGTATATGCTTGTGCTGCTCGTGGTATGCATCAGCGATTTTGCAAACGATTATTTCTCGGTACTGGCAAGTCTTGGTGTAATGGCGGCAGGATACCCGCTCTACTACCTGCTGAAAAGAAAAACCGGCAAAGGAGTTGCAGCATGATCAGAAGGAAAGGACTTAGTTTTTTAGTATTCCAGCAATTTTTTTATTGCAGCCTCAACTTTTGCGGCATTGGGGAGCATGGTTTGCTCAAGCACCGAATTAAGCGGTACCGCAGGCATATTTTCCGCACCTATGACCTGTATGGGAGCATCCAGCCACTCAAAACAATTTTGTTGTATGCGGCCTGCCACGGATTGGGCAAAGCTGTTGTTCACGGGTTCTTCGGTTACAACGAGGCAACGGTTGTTCCGGCGAACCGACGAATAAATCATTTCTTCATCGAGCGGGGCGAGGGTGCGCAGGTCGATGATCTCCACCTGTCCGGGGAATTTTTTAGAGCCGTTTTTAGCCCAGTACACTCCCATACCATAAGTAATAACAGCTATACTACCTTTGGCGGGTGGGGGGGCTGCCTGCTGAACAATCCTGCCTTTGCCGAACGGAATAATGTAGTCCTCGTCGGGTTCAATGGTTTTGGCATCTTCGGTGCCTTTCATTTTGCTCCAGTACAAGCCCTTATGTTCGAGTATCACAACAGGGTTGTTATCGTAATATGCCGCTTTAAGCAATCCCTTCAGGTCTGCGCCAGTGCTGGGGTACGCTATTTTAATTCCGCGGATGTTGGTAAGAACCGATTCAATACTTGAAGAATGATAAGGTCCGCCACTGCCGTAAGCTCCTGCAGGCACGCGTATTACCGCGCTCACAGGCCATTTGCCGTTCGACAAGTAGCAGGAACGGCTTACCTCGGTGAACAGCTGGTTAAGCCCGGGCCAGATGTAATCGGCGAATTGTATTTCCACAATAGGCTTGCATCCCGCCGCCGACATGCCTGTGGTGCTGCCTATGATAAATGCTTCCTGTATAGGCGTATTGAATACCCTGTCGTCGCCGAATTTATCGGCAAGGGTGGCGGCTTCGCGAAACACGCCTCCAAGTCTTCTGCCCACATCCTGACCATAAAAGAGGCATTCGGGGTGCTTGCGCAGCAGTTCCTGAATGGCAAACAGGGCACAATCCACCATTACGGTTTTTTCCCTGCCCGCCGGTTCTCGTATGCCTTTTTCTTCTTTAACGGGTGTCGGGGCAAAATCGTGTTTGAACAGGTCCTCCGGCTTAGGATCGGGGGCTGCGGTGGCTTTATTGTAATCCTCGTTGACACGCGCAATTTCGGCATCCTCAATCTGTTTCAGTTTATCGCTTGTAAAGCCTGCAATGATGAGATGGGTACGCAGGCGCATGTATGGATCTTTCTTTGCGGCTTCATCCAGGTCGTTCCGGTACCATTCCCTGCGCACTCCGGAGGTATGGTGTGCCAGCAGCGGCACACGGGCGTGAACGAGAAAGGGGCGGCGTTCTTCGCGAATTATCTGTATCACTTCTTTCTGCGTCTGATAGCTGAGCATAAAATCGCTGCCGTCGATGGAGCGTGTTTCCAATCCCTTGAAGCCTTTTGCATATTCGGCGGCATTCATTACCCTTACCTCTTCCACGTGTGCCGATATGTCCCATTCGTTGTCCTGTACCAGATACAGTATTGGAAGCTTTTTCAGCACCGCCATCTGAAAGGCTTCCGATACTTCTCCTTCCGTAACCGAACCATCGCCGAGGGAACATACCATAATTGGCTTGCCATCCGGAAATTCCTTAGCCAGTCCCCTTTTTTCAAGATACTGAATGCCCATTGCCACACCTGTTGAAGGTATGGCCTGCATGCCGGTAGCGGAAGACTGATGGGGTATCTTGGGCATATCGCTGCGGCGCAGGCTTGGGTGGGAGTAATAGGTTCTTCCGCCCGAAAACGGGTCGTCTGCCTTGGCCAATAGCTGGAGCATAAGCTCGTAGGGGCTAAGGCCAATGGCAAGCAGGATGCTGTCGTCGCGGTAATAGGGGCTTACATAATCCTGGGGCTTCAGTTGTAATCCCATGGCTATCTGTATGGCTTCATGCCCCCGGGAGGTTGCATGTACATATTTGCCTGTAACGGCTGCATTCTTCTCATATATCGCCGACATGGCCTTGGCGCAGCACATCAGCTCAAAGGCCCGTAAAACAGTGTTTACAGGTACTGATCCGGGGGCTTCGGTTGTCAATGGTGTTGGCAAGGTATGAAGGTTAAATGCTGAACACTATGCAAAAGCAAAGTTAAAAAAACCTTTTGGAAGAGACGCAGCTAAAAGTAATTCGGGCAATAATATGGAGGGACTTTTTCTTCGCAGGGTACTTGTTGAAACCGGCACTTTGGTTGGAGAAGCGAAGTTTGTGATGCAGAAGCAAAAGGTAACGAGTGTTTTTCAGTTGTATTATATCAACTTAGCTAAAAGAACGCCCTTACCTGGGCTGTACCGGTATTTACTACAGGCGAGCCCTGGCTCTGACGCCCGGTATAGGCAAGGCTTAGCTGTATGTTCGCCGACAGGTTGACCTGATACGACAAGCTCCACGTAAAGTTGTTGCCCGTGTTAAGTCCCTGCAGCATTTCGTAGCCCAGGGGAGAATCGCCCTGCCCGTTGTACTGTATTTCAATATAGTTGAAGGCAGCGGTAAGGCTGCCTTTTTTCAAGACATTATATTTCATTTCGGCGCCATAGTTATACTGTGTGCTGCCGGTGCCGCCTTCGGTGGGTGCATTTGTTTTACCGGTATAGTCGAACAATACCGCAAGCCTGAAGCTGGTATTGGGCTGGTAGGTGAACTTGGGCTGCAGGTCGTTATAGTATATGAAAAAGTTGTTGGCGGCAAATAATTGAGCGTAACCAATCTCATCTCCTGTCTTACCGGTGGCTTCAAGCATCCATTTCGGGGTAAAGTTGAAGCGGGCATGAAGCTGATGAAAATAGCTTTGCCTGCTTTGCTCTCCGGTTTCTTCCAGTATTGTTTCGTTGGTGTTGTTGCTGTATGTGTAATCGGCGCTGTATTTGGGGTTGAACTGGTTGAAGAAGACGGTAGTGCGAAGCGAAGAATTGAGCCCCTTTATGTTTGTATCGTTAGTGTGCTGGACAAAGGGGTTATAGGCGTCGAGCGGATTGGAGGAGGTTGTTTTTTTATCCATGTGCATGGCGGTTTGCCCCGAAAAATCGGAGAACAGCTTTTTAATGAAATTGGTTTTGGAATACTTGAGGGCAGCGGGTCGCAAATTAAACGTTTCGGTAAAACCGCTGGTATATACTTTAACAAACTGTGTGGTAGGGGTATATACGCGTATGTATTCGGCAAGATCGGGGAACGGAGCCACATAAAACTCGTTGAGCTCCTTTATTCCGTTATGGTTAAAGTCGGTCCAGGCGTATACCCCCGTTCCTGCAGGCACCTGCACATAGGTATAGGTTTCGAGTGGTTGCAGCCCCGAACCGGCCTCGTAAAAGGTGCTGCTTGTAATAAAACCGTGAAGCAGGTTCAGGTCGTATTCACCTTGCCCTATAAGGGCTTTAACGGGGGTTTGCCCTCCGGCCACCGAGGAGTCGGAGCTTAATAAATTCATCATGTGGTATGTAATATTGCCTTTAAAACGGCTGTCGGGGTTTTTCAGGAAGGCAGCATCAAAGGACAGGTTTTTGGTAAACAGCGCCTTCATCATTTCATTGTGCAGCACATCGGCTCCATAGTCGGTGCGCTCCGAATAGTTTATCCCGTAGCTTGTTTTGGCCGTATCGGGAGTTTTAATAAATGCATTCCACTGGTAAAACTGGTAGTTATTTGCCTGTTCGAACAGCGAGGAGGAAGTGTTGATGATGCTGTCGCCGGGGGCGCGGGAGCGGAACAGGTCTTTCTGGGTGCTTTCGCCTGCGCCTGCTATCCAGTGAAAAACCTTGTGCGACACGGTGGCAAGTTCGGTGTAGTAGTTGCTTGTATTGGCGGTAGAGGTGGTCTGGAGCAGGGAGCCGTTCGCCACGGTCATAAAACCGGCTTCGTTCAGCTTGAGGGAAGCCGTATGTTTTACTCCGTTGTAGTCGTTCCCTTCAAGCAAGGCCTGAAAGTCGTAATTGATAAAGTCCTTTTTGTTGCCGAGGATTAAATTTCCGTCGAACAGGTTCTGGTTGCCGAAAACAGTGTCGCTTGTACGGTTCCACTGCTGGTTGAATTCAACAGGGCGGTACCTTTCTATGGGCGAAAAATTCTTTTGCACCGCCTCGTAGCTCAAATTGGTTTGCAGCCTCCATACATTGCCTTTGTTTTGTGCGGTGCTGTCAGCTATAAATGCGGTATTGTGAAACAGCAGCCTGCCGGCATATCCCACATCCTGTTGCTTATTGAGGGTCGAAAATTCGTTCACATCGTTGTTCGATAGGGCGCCTTCTGCGCTTATGGAGGTGTTTCGTGCAAGCTTGTAATCGAACCCTGCCGTAACCATCTGTTTCTTTTTGGGAGTAATGAGCAGCACATTGGGTATATAATTGCCCTGATGCTTTCCGTTTACAGGAGCCTTCCATGCATATACATTGCCGTTGGCGGCAGACTGAACCTGAACGTAATCGCCCTGCCCCTGATTTACCTGTGAAAAGGCCACCAGATAATGAACCTTGGAAGAATTGGGGAAGGTGATGATGGAATCGGTGCAATAAACGAATACCGAATCGTTCATTACTCCCACAGTGGTATCGGCCAGCCGGTAGAAAACCTCGGTGTTATTGAAGGTTGTGTCCTTGGCGCCCGATACCACAGCATTCTGGATGTTGTTGCCTATGGAGGCAAGGAATTGTTCCTGTGGTCCGGACAGCGACTGGCTAAGCTGCTGGTTTCGGGCATCCTGCTCCGAGTAAACATTGAAATGCACCGCATAGCGATCATCGTGATATTGCGTACCCGCATATATCAGTGAGCGTTCATAGCTCAAGTCGCTGTACTGGAAATCGACCACGATTATAGAACTTGCGGTAATAAGGTGCTTGGGGGTAAAGGTAAGCTGATCGGTATTATAGTCAATTACGTAATCGTTGTTTTGCCCGCGCTGCATCAGCACACCGTCGAGAAATACTTTTTCGGTACCCGAAAGGATGATGATATAGGTTTCGCCGTTGGCTCCGGTAAGCAGGTAGGGGCCCAGGTTGCCGTCTATAGGCTTGATGTTGTCCTCGGCAAATTCACCCTTTGATATTCCCACCCCTGCCGTAACATTCAGTATGCCCCTTTTGGTGCTGTCGGCGTTGGGTTTCACCACAAAGGAGCCTGAATATAAACCTCCCTCCGATTTTTTGTAAAACTTCATAAAGTAATCGTCGGGGCCGCCGGTTTCAAAGTCGCCTGCTATAAGGCTGTTATTGTGGTTGTACAGTTTCACGAACACCTTATCAAAGTCCTGCAGCTGGGCGGCATTGCCCTGGGGCTGTATAGGCAGGTTGTTGTCGGTTGCCGCCACCATCACATTCAGGTCGTTGGTAAGTTTGCCCTGAAGCTGAAGGTTCAGGTTGGAATTGATGTTCAGGTTTTGATTGTTGCCAAAGGTTATGCCCCTTGATATGCTCCCGCTTTTGGAGAGTGTTCCAAGGTTGAACGGATCGCCGGAGCCGTCCTGCTGGTTTGCCTGATACACATAAGCCTGTTCGCCGTGGTAGAGCGATGGGTGAACCACCTCGCTGTTCTTGTGCTGCAGGGTTTTGGAGAAGTTGTAAGGGAACACCCTGTATGAGCAGATTAAAGTATCGGCGCTGATGCCAAGCGATTTAAGTTTCCGCCGGTTGATAATGAGCAGGCCCTTCGCCTCATCGAGTTTGTAGCAGGAGGTATCCAAAGGCGCTGAATTACCCTTGTGCAATGCGGAGTAATTTACCGCAAGCGTTGAAGGTATAATGCTTAGTGTGTCCAGGTGCAGGGTATCGCGAAGGGCAAGGGCTCTTTTCCGCTGGTTGTTCAGTGCCTGCGACAAGCCCCTGAAAGGAACAAGCATGGCAAGCCCCACAAGCAAAAAGAACAATTTACGCATGCACAACAAATCTACGAATATCAGGAATAACGGAGAATTATTGGAATTGTTTGATTTATCAGCCCCAGCCCTGCTATTTTGTTCTGTTGCGTGCTATAATGCGAACCGTGGTGGCTCCGGCCCCGTAATTGCTATAGGATGCATCGTAAAACTCTATGCCTTCATATCCTTTCAGGATGTTTCTTACAGCATTCCTCAATACGCCGTTGCCTACGCCGTGCACAAACGTTATTTTCGTCAGATGCCCCCTAAGGGCTTTGTCCAGTTCTGTCTGGAAAAAATTGAGCTGCAGGTTTAGTTTCTGTGCATTATTCAGGTATCCGGCATCCGGGCAAATTATTTCAAAATGCAGGTCCACTACCTTTTCACTGTTGGCGTGCGGTTTCGACTTTGCTCCCCGGATGTTTCCGGTGCCCGCCTGCAAAGGCATATCTTTCGCAACAATTTCGAGCGATGACAGGGATAGATCGGCAACAGCCACCAGCTCATTTCTCTTCACTTCAATGTCGAGTCCTTCGGCAAGTTCCACCAATACTTTATTGCCGGAAAGTATCTTTTTAACAATTCCTTCCCCTTTTTCGTACAAAAAACGAACTTTATCGCCCTTATTTAACAACATTTGCCTGTATTTGTTACAAATAGATTAAATTGACAATAATACAATTACCACAAAATTAAAAGATTCTTGTTTGCCACGTGAAAGATATTTCTTAATATTGCACCCCTTTTGAAAAAACCATACCAAGTCATGAACCTGATCAACTATGTGGAAAATGCCTTAACCGGGAAGAAAGAGATTCCTGCTTTCAGAGCTGGCGATACAGTTACGGTGCATTACAAAATCAAAGAAGGCGACAAAGAGCGCGTTCAGCAATACCAGGGCTTGGTAATAAGCCGCCGCGGCTCGGGCGCATCGGCAAGTTTTACCGTACGGAAGATTTCGAACGGCATAGGGGTAGAGCGTATATTTCCGCTCTTTTCACCATTTATAGATAAAATAGAATTGAACAAGGAAGGTGTGGTTCGCCGTGCCAAGCTCTATTATATACGCGGCGTAAAAGGCAAAAAAGCGAGGATTGAAGAAAAGCAGCAGTTCGGAAGCGAAGAGTTTCAGTCCAATGCAGCAGCAGCGGCAACAGCCGCGGAACAGAAGGCCGAAGTGGCAGCCACCGCCAAAGCCTGACCGGTATCCGGCCGGAGCGCCGGGGCTTTTTATAGTCCATTTATAGTACTTATTTGAGAAAACATGCCATGCAGCCAACGGATGCTTATAATTCGTTATTATGGCATGGTATATTATTTCAGTACCTAAACCTGGAACAATGACAAGCGGAGAATACCCGGCTATCATTAAGGATGAAGCCCGCAAACTTGGATTTGACGCCTGCGGAATATCCAAAGCCTGTTTCCTTGAAGAAGAAGCCCTGCATTTCGAAAGCTGGCTGAAAAACGGCATGCATGGCAAAATGCACTACATGGAGCGGAATATGGAAAAAAGACTTGACCCGCGCCTGCTTGTGCCGGATGCAAAGAGCGTAATATCGCTTAGCATGAATTATTATCCGCGCAAAAATCAAAACAGCAATGCTCCTTCCATTTCAAAATATGCGTATGGAACCGACTATCATTTTGTGATCAAAGAAAAACTAAAGGCACTGCTGGAAATATTAAACGAAAAAATAGGCGAAATACATGGCAGGGCTTTCGTAGATTCGGCGCCGGTGGCCGAAAGGGCCTGGGCAGCCAAGAGCGGAATGGGATGGATAGGTAAAAACTCATTGCTTATTACTCCCTCGAAAGGCTCATTTTACTTTTTGGCAGAGCTAATTGTGGATATTGAACTGGAACCCGACCTGCCCATAAAGGACTATTGCGGAACATGCACGCGCTGTATAGATGCCTGCCCCACCCAGGCAATAGTTGAGCCGCGCATAGTGGATGGCAGCAGGTGTATTTCGTATTACACCATTGAACTGAAAGAAGCTATTCCGGATGAAATGGAAGGCAAAATGAATAGCTGGGCTTTCGGTTGCGATATATGCCAGGATGTATGCCCGTGGAACAGCTTTGCAACCCCGCATGAGGAAAAGGCGCTGGAGGCAAAGCCGGAATTAATAAAGATGAACCGCGGGGAGTGGATGGAATTAACCGAAGAGGTATTTGCTAAAACGTTTTATGATTCGCCTTTGCAAAGACCGGGTTTTGAAAATATAAAAAGAAACATCCGTTTCGCTACATCTTCGCAACCTTCCGGAACACTTCCATGATTACATCCTTGTAAATGTGTCCGAAGGTGGAAAGGCACCACACTTTCAGCAAAAGTTTTTCATCAGGCTTAACCCAATTCAATGCCTTTTTCAGCTCTTTTGTGAATAGCGCCCTGTCGAAACTTACCCTCTCCAGGATTTTTTTGCTCATTTCGTACATAACCCGCTCAATTTGGAAGACCTAAATTAAGCATGGAAAGGCCGTTTTGCAAGTTAAATGGTGTTATTTTTATATGAACATATACTTAAAATGTTCAAAATCAATAACAAATCCTGTTCAAAACTATTTAACCCGGTTGTTATTACTGAAACTTATATGAGTATAATATAGCTACTGCGAACAAAAAAAAGCATTCGCCTGTTGCATTTGCCAACTGCGGCACCACCCCTAAACCTGACGGAAATCATATTAAAATATGACTGTTTTGTTGGCTGCGGTGTTATAGCAAACGGATATTTGACAATTGCCGGCAAGATACGGCATTATTTAGCCAAGGACTTGAAAATAAGTTCATAAATCCATACCATGAAAAAAATTCTGTTGATTGAAGACAATCTGGAAATGCGTGAGAACATAGCCGAAATGCTTACCCTCGCCGGCTATCAGACCTTTACGGCCGAAAATGGCAAACTGGGCCTGGAAGCCGCAAAAAGGAATAAGCCAAACCTTATTCTCTGCGACATCATGATGCCCGAACTTGACGGATACGGTGTTTTCCACATCCTTAGCAAGGACTCCGATTTGGGCAGTATTCCGTTTATTTTCTTAACCGCCAAAGCCGAAAAAGGGGATATACGCAAGGGCATGAACATGGGCGCCGACGACTACCTTACAAAGCCTGTGGAAGAAACTGAACTGCTTCATGCCATTGATACCCGCCTGAAACGATATGACTTTTTCCGAAAAGGATATTCGCACGATCTGGCCGGTTTTGTGGAATTTATATCAGAGGCTAAAAAATTCAACCTGCCCGAAAATTTTGTCGCCGACTTTAAGGTGCGCAAGCTCTCAAAAAGAGCCAATGTGTATAACCAGGATGACACCCCTACCAATGTGTACCTGATTAACAGCGGGACGGTAAAGGCATGGAAAATAAACAATGAAGGCAAGGAATTTATTACGGGAATTTATAAAAAGGGCGACTTTTTCGGTTACATACCCGTACTCGAAGGCATTGCTTATTCCGACTCTGCTACCGTTCTTGAAGATGCTGAAGTTGCCCTGGTGCCTCAAAGCGATTTCCTTAGTCTCATCTATTCTAACCGCGTGGTGTCGGCACGATTTGTGAAAATGCTCGCCGATGATATTGCCGAAAAGGAGGAACGCCTGCTTGCACTGGCGTATAACTCTGTACGCGCCAGAACAGCCAGCGCAATACTTCAGCTCAAGGACAAGTATAATGACCATGATTCCATACACATTTCACGCGACGACCTTGCCAATGTGGTAGGAACATCCACAGAGTCCTTGATACGCACCCTGTCGGAATTTAAGTCGGATAAACTTATTGAGATTGATGGCAGGGTGGTAAAGGTGCTTGACCAGCACGGTTTGGAAAAAGTAAGGAAGTTTTCCTGAAATATCCGGACTTCTTCTGATTATTCCGGTTCCGGTTTTTCGGATTGCCCGAAATTTTAATAGATTTGTAGCTATGTTTAAACCTATTGATCATTAGAACGTCATAGGATAAGCTAAAATAAATAATCCACAAATCCATTACTATGAAGACCAAAACATTTTTATTTGCGGCCCTATTCGCCGCTGCCGCCGTATTTGTAATTAACGGCTGTAAAAAAGAATCAACTCCCGCCACCGATTCCGACGTAACGGCAGCCCAGGATGAATCGAATGCCTCCTTTGCGGTGCAGGATTCCAAGAACATTGCCGACGGAGCGGCCAAGAACCAGGCGGTAGCAAGAGTAGGGCTGGACACCTCCATGACCTGGCGCAGGATTGTAGATACGAACATAACCATTAACAACGTGCAGTACACCACCGATACGGGCTATGTCATCTACTTTCCGGGCACACATGCCGGCCCCGACGGCAGAACGCGTAAAGGATATATGTTCGTTTTCTGGAAGAACGGCGGCTACTTTCAGAACGGTTCGGTCGTAAGCCAGCTATTCAGCCCTAATTATCCGTATTCCATTACCATGCTGAACGGGAATACTATTACATTAACCGGATACAGGCAAACCACCAATCAGGGTATAGATACCGGTAACGGCGACATGACCTGGGGTTTCAGCGCCAGCCTTACCCTCGTATATTCGGGCAATGCACAAGGCACTGCTACCTGGCAGAGCACCCGTACCAATACGCTTACCTGGCAGGGCAACAACCTGGGCTGGTTCTATTCCATTACAGGCAGTGCCAACGGCGTAACCAGAAACGGTGTGTCGTTTACGATAAATATTTTGCAACCCCTGATGCATACCGCCTACTGGCTGAATACCTTCTTCGGCAAGCCCACGTGCCAGTGCTTTGAGTCGGGCGAGGTGGAGATACAGCGCACAGGTAAGCAGTATCCGCTTTACCTTACGTTTACCAGCGGACTGGGCAACTGCTCGTGCAGCGCCACGGCATCCATCAACAACAAATCGTATAACGTCATTCTGCCTTAGGCACTCAATGGCTTTGCAAGAAAATGGGCTCCGCTATTGCGGGGCCTTTTTACATTTTGGCCTCCAGTTGAAGCCACTACGCTATTTTGTTTACTTTTAAACCGCGCAAATCTGCATATTGCTTCATGAACAAGTCCCGTAATTCAGCCCTCGCCGTT
>JABEUT010000188.1 GCA_013044305.1 Bacteroidia bacterium | reverse complement strand
GTGCCGTTGTTCCAGTTTTCGAACCCTCCGTTGGGAATGGCCTGCCCGAAGAGCCTGAACGACAATAATGTTGCCAAAACGAATAGATGTGTTTTCATGATAAGGTGTTATTAAGGGTTAAATTTGTAGTTGAACGGCACAAAGCTAAGTCCGCCCTACCTTGCAACAAATGAGCCTTGTCAGGTATTTCTATGACTTCTTACCGTAAAAAAACAAGCGATGCATATACCCTGAAACAGGCTTTTAAACGCATGCCATATCGCCCTTTTATTATTACCGGTGCAGTCTGATAACGTGCGGCGGAACCCCAGCTATCTGTTAAGGGTAAAAAAAAGGAGGATACTTTTAGGTATCCTCCTGCAAAAAAAAATTGGCAAACGCTTGTTAGAACTTCACAATTTGTTGTGTTCCGGCCAGTGCTCCGTTGCTGTTTATTACACGCAGCAGATATACGCCTGCAGGCTGTGCGCTCAAGTCAATTTGTATTAGCTGATGGCTAATAGCTATTGGCTGATAGCTATTTGAATAAACTTTTTCGCCGAGCATATTATAAACTTCGATAGTGCTGTTAGCTGATGCCTGCTGACTGATTGCTACCTGAAAAACCCCGTGGTTCGGGTTAGGATAAACGGAAATTCCTCCGTTCAGGTTATGCAGGTTTTTTATTGCAAGGGGCTGCGATTTAAACTGCACATTATCCACCTTTAGCACAGAGCCTATATGCGAGGGTATGGAATTCATGGAGGACTGGAACGATACCACGGCCGTATCGGGTGCCTGCCCGGGGTTAACCGGAATGGTGGCGTATCTCCATGCACCGGCAGTGCCAAAAAGGTTAATGCCTGTTTGATAGAAAACGCTATCCTTTATGAGACTAAGGTTTGCCACAGCGGTATCGGGTCCGCCCATGGGGGCATATTTATACCAGAAGGTAAGGCTGTCATTGGTTTGGGTGTAGGCAAAACCGCCTTTAAGGTAGCATTTGCAATTCATCATACAATTTTTCGGGCATTGGTAGTAGCCTGTGCTTACGGAGCCTGTGTTTACTCCATAAGGAGTGTTTGCCGTTATCATTTCTGCGGAGTGGTTTCCGGCATAGGCATCGCTGCTCCACCTTACATTGCCGTTAATATACCAGCTTGCGGGTATGAATACGGTATCCAGTGGGTTCCAGTTTTCAAAATCTCCGTTAAATTCGGCAGGCTGCGATCCGGCGCCGGTAAAGGACACGCTGTCTATAGTAAATACGCTGCCTACCGGGGCGCCAATGCTCTGATTCATTACAGTTACGCTGCTGGCTGCGGCAAATACCACCGTATCGGGTGTGGAGGCGAGGGCCGGGATAAACGCACCGGTATATAGTTTATATACGTTGGATACGGTGGCAACTTTAAACTGAAATGTGCCTATTACCGAACCCGCCTCCTTGAACCAGGCTATAACCAGGGCCGAGTCTGTGCTCGCGGTGGAATACTTGTAATAGAAACGGATGCCGGTAGGCTTTTGTGTGTATGGTATTCCGCCATATACATTCGGACCATTCGGATTGCCGTCGACCACGTATGCGGCAATAGTATCGTTGCCGTTTTTAATGGTACTTAATTGAACGGCATAGTTGCCATGGTAGGCCGGGCTTACCCGTACACTATTAGCCATGAAGTTAGAAATTGCATTTCCATTGAACTGGTCATTCGACGAGGTGTAATACTGCGGATCCATAAAGGTACCGTTGTTCCAGCTCTCGAACCCTCCATTGGGAATAGACTGACCGAAGAGCCTGGCAGCGGTAAAAACTGCTAAAGCAAGTAATGTTCTTTTCATATTTGTAAAATTTAGGAGGTTGAATTATTTGGACATCTGTGCCAAAAGTAACACTTTTTATTCATATTCAGGTATTTGAATATTATGTTTCTATTAATATTATTGTTTGAACGCGGTTCAACACCAAGCCTGTAAGATGCTGCCGTATGAATACAAACAGTATTGAACATGAGAATAATTGCCTTGAGGTGTCTGATACCAACCAAAACCGATTTTCGGCGAATTATATTACTCCATTAAGATTGGCATTGCTATACGGCGAAAGGGCTTTACCAACTTCTTCATACTGATTGGGACTCTATGGACACTCTGAACTTCTTGGTTGGTATATTGGGTGATTGAAGCGGCCTCGAAGTTAAATTTCTGGTAGTATATATGGCGCAAAGTGAATTGGAAACATGATATAAGTTTTTCTGAAATTCAGTAGGTATCCCGTCCAAAATACCAGCTAGTGTCTGAAACCTGGGTGTAGAAGGATCAGTACAGTAATCATGCCATATTATTACACTTTTGTCATGAATGAGATTATTAAATACATTAGCCGTATCCTTTTTAATGTATTCATGATGGTGGTCCCCGTCAATGAAAACAACATCAAATTTCCTTTTAAGGTCTGCGAAATCGAAAGTTGTGGAATCTCCATAAATCTGTTTCACATTTTTAATGTCCTTCGAAAAGAAACCCATAACAGACTTATATTTCCCATTCAGGTAGAGGCTTGGGTCTATATTCAGCGTTACGCATTCGCTGGTTACTTCCGAAGCGTTGGCGGCGCTTTCGCCCATCCAAGTTCCAATTTCAAAATAAGTACATTTATCAAACGATTTGCAAATAGCCTTGATAAGGCACAAATCCGGTATGGTGGAGCCGCTTCCTAAAAAAACAACTGTATTAAGTATTTCTTTGAAATCAGGAATCAGGGTATTAATTTCAACAACAGGCAGACCATTGGCAAAGGAATTATGCTTTTTGGCAATATAAGATTCCCAAACTGAATTATCCTCAAGTATCCTGTTAAGTAATTTGGGATTTTTAATAATTTCCTTCAATGCCTGTAAGCCTTGCTTTATCATATATTATGAATAATGATTGATTAACGAGGCAAAGATATGGTTATTGGGCTAATAAAAATAGCCATAATTAGGCTTGTGTCATTAACACCGGTTTGTTGATATTGCCCAATATATTAAGCATAATGCCAATATTAAAAAAATGGTATATTTGTTATTTCATATTTCCTTATGCGGAAATTTAAAACATTACTTGCTTTTATTCTTATTCTCCCTTCATTATATTGCAATGCCCAGTTAGGATGGCAGGCTAAAGCCAATTATATTGGTGCGGCGCGAACCCTTGTGGCCTCATTCACTATCGGTAATTTCGGTTACATAGGCTGTGGCTACGACGGTATCTTTTTAAACGATTTTTATAAATGGGACCAAAGCACCAACACATGGAGTGCAATAGCCAATTACCCGGGTCAGGGACTATGGTCGCCAACATCATTCAGTATAAACGGGAAAGGGTATGTTGGTCTGGGGCAAACTTCTTCACACACCATGGCAATAGATTTATGGCAATACGACCCTTCCACCAACATCTGGAGTCCAATGGCAACGTTCCCTTTTACCGGCGGATACGATGCTTCTTGTTTTGTAATTAACAACAAATGTTATGTCATCTGCATGTCAAATGGCGGACCACCATACAATCCCGGCGTATGGGTGTATGATGCATCTGCCAATACCTGGTCACAGAAAAGCAATTTTCCGGGTGGAAATCTGGAAGGGCTTGTAGCATTTGCAATAGGCAAAACAGGCTATGCGGGTGGTGGCTGGGATGGCTCCAATTCTCATAACGCCATGTGGAGATATGATACCCTTACGGATACATGGACATCCATTGCCCCTATACCTGCAAGGTTATCCGGAATAGATGGCGACCCTCGCGCGTTTGTGCTTGGCAGCAGGGCATACGTATGCACAGGCAGGGATGCAACAGGAAAAGCCATTCCCAATGGGTTCAGTTATGACACGGTAACAAAATCGTGGTGTAAATTTTCATTCCTGGGAAATATTGCACGAGGTTACGGAGCTGCTTTTACCATAAATAACAAAGGCTATATGGGTGTTGGATCTGATACCAACGGACAATATTTCGGCCCTTATGTCAGCAGCCTTTATGAATACACCCCCACTTCCACCTTCCTTGTTGCCGATACAAATAGCTGTGGCAACGATACCGTTCATTTTACAGGCATTACCACTTTCGATTCTACAGACATGGGCGTAAACTGGAACTGGACCTTTACGGGCGGCAACCCTTCAAACTCCGGAGCTCAAGACCCCTCGGTTGTGTATACCTC
>JABEUT010000187.1 GCA_013044305.1 Bacteroidia bacterium | reverse complement strand
GTCCACCGTGAGCACATCAGCCTGGCGGGGGAAAACCTTTTCAACCAGTACGCGGTGCACTTCTTCATCCCTGTCGGCACAGCAATCGGAAAGTACAGTTAAATGGTAATCCTTGTCGGCGGCTTCTCTCAAGGTGGAAAGGACAACACCGCTTGTAGCTAAACCGGTTAATATCATGTGCTGAATCCCCTGTGACCGAAGAACAATTTCGAGGTCGCTTCCTGCAAATGCGCTTACCCGGCGTTTGGTAATTATTACCTCACCCGGCAAAGGAGCAAAGGCATCATCTATTTTCATCCACGCTGCAGGATCTGTATTCGCCATGCTTTTTTTAAATGTGGCGAAACTCTTATTGTTGGGATTGATTTCCGGTCCGCCCGCTCGAAAACCCACTACCACGTAGAGTACCGGTATTTGTTTTTTTCTTGCATGAGTTATTGCTTTTATTACATTGCTTTTAACCGCAGTTGAGTCCGCTATCATAGCGAGCACGGCAGACTGCATATCCATTACCAGTAGAGCTGTATTTTGCATAGTTGGTTGTTTTATTTATACGTATTATATTCTTTTTAATGAAAAGCGGCTGCTATACTTTTACCCCTATTATCAGCACATCGTCCACCTGTTCCAATTTGCCTTTCCACTTCATGAATGTTTCTCTAAGTATTTGCTTTTGTTCCTTCAGGGATTTTTGGTGAATGGAGAGCAGGAGTTTCTTTAGCTGTGTCGATTTGAATTTTCGGCCTCTCGGTCCGCCAAACTGCGAGGCATAGCCGTCGGAATACAGGTAATACATGCTGTCGGGTTCGGCGGCAATAATATGGTTGGTAAAAGGTTTCATGACCGGATAATACCCTATAGGCTGCTTATCTGCCGGTATTACCTTAATTTCATTTTTTATAAGGTACAGTGAGTTGTTGGCTCCGCTCCACTGTATTTTACGTGTGGACAGGTTCATGCGCATCAGCGAAATATCCATGCCGTCTTTGGTTTCGCCTGTTTTACCAAGTTCTTTCAGAACCTTATCGCGCAGCTTGTTCAGAATAATGTTAGGCGACAGGGTGTTCGATCCTGCCGTAATTTCGTTCAGGAAGGCAACGCCGAGCATGCTCATAAAGCCGCCCGGCACGCCATGGCCGGTGCAATCTACAGCCGCTATATAAAAGTAACCGTCTTTATCCAGCGCCCAGTAAAAGTCGCCGCTTACAGCATCTTTCGGCATATACAGAATAAAGTGGTCGGGCAGGTGCATGGTTATCCGTTCTTCCTCCTTGAGCAATGCCTTTTGAATGCGCTGGGCATAGTTTATGGAGTCTACCATTTCTTTCTGGTTTTCTTCCACCAGCTTTTTTTGCTTCATTATCAGTTCGCTTTTCCTCGTGTTTTGTTTCAGGATATAATAAAGTACAGCCGCAAAAATGAGCAGGAGCACGATGAAGGTGGCTACGAGCGAGAAGATGTATTTATTTTCCTTCGATTCGAAGGCCAGTTGCGACATCCTCCGCGATTCCTCTGCCTGGGCAATTAAGCCTTGCTGCATATAAACCGTTTGCAAAAGGGTGTCTATAATGAATTTCTTTTTGCGCAGGCTGTCAAACTTCACTTTCAGGGCCTGCATCGATTCAGCCTTTTGGCTGCTCAACACCCGGTTAAGCGAGTCTATCACCTGTTGCTGCCTGGCTATTATCCGGGCTTGTGCAAATGCAGGATTTGCAGGCAGCATAAACGCCAGAACAAGGAATGCGAACTGAAGATAAATGACCAGACGGGAGGGTAAGGTGAAATATCCGGCATGTATCCTTTTGCTATTCATGGAATGCTGCGGTGTTGTTAATTGTTGGCATCATTCTTTTTGCCCATTGCTCTTATAATGTATTTGCCGAGCACATCGTATTCGGCATTCACTTCGTCGCCGCGCTTAAGGTAACGGAATACGCTATGCCTGAATGTATAGGGGATAACGGCCACCGAAAAACCCTTGCTGCTGATGCCGGCTATGGTGAGACTTACGCCGTTAATGGCAATGGAGCCTTTCTCTACAATATATTTCCTGTCCCCGGCGCGGCAGGCGAATGTAAAAAGATGGCTTCCCGACAGTTCGTTCACCGAAAGGCATTTTAATCGGGAATCGATATGGCCGAGTACAAAGTGCCCGTCTATCCTGCCATTGGCTTTCAGTGCCCGTTCCAGATTTATCTTCCCGCCCTTTTTAATATTCCCTAAGGTGGTGCGGTTCAGCGTTTCACGTACTGCCGTAACACGGTAGGTCTTTTTGGAAACCGGCTGCACCGACAGGCATATACCGTTGTGGGCGAGGCTCTCGTTCAGTTTAAGCTTATGAGCCAAACCCGATTTAACAGTTAATACCAGGTTGCCATTTTCCTTTTTAAGGTCCTTAACCGTGCCTATGTCCTCTATTATTCCGGTAAACATATTACAAAAGTAGCTATTTCGGGGCTGATTGCATAATACTGCTAATTTTGCGGGTAAAGGTGCCTGTTTTGCCCAAAATTTTAGTTATACGGTTCAGTTCCATTGGCGACATAGTGCTTACCACGCCCGTAGTCAGATGTATTAAAAAACAGCTGCCCGGGGCGGAGGTGCATTATCTTACAAAAAAAGAGTTTGTTCCGTTGCTGTTGGAGAACCCATACATTGATAAGGTTATTTCCATTGACAAAAACGTTGCCGAAATTCTTAACGAGCTGCAAAACGGGCACTATGATTTTGTGGTTGACCTGCACCATAACCTACGGTCCTTCCAGGTAAAAAGGGGTTTGAAAACAGCCTCCTCATCGTTTCCGAAACTTAATATTGAGAAGTGGCTTCTGGTAAATTTGAAGGTGAACCGCCTGCCCGGTATCCATATTGTGGACAGGTACTTTCAAACGGTAAAGAAACTGAACGTGGCAAACGACGGCATCGGTCTGGACTATTTTATTCCGGTAGCGGATGAAGTTGACACCGGTTTGCTGCCCTTAACCCACCGGCAGGGATATATTGGCTTTGTCATCGGGGCGCGGCACTATACCAAACAGTTGCCCGAAACCAAAATCATTTCCATCTGCCGTAAAATTTCTTCTCCCATCATATTGCTTGGAGGTAAAGCAGACTTTGAAAAAGGCGAAGCCGTTTCGAAAGCCCTGGGCAGCCGTGTATACAATGCCTGCGGTAAGTACAACATAGGGCAGTCGGCATCGCTGGTAAGGCAGGCAAATAAAATAATTACGCACGACACCGGCTTAATGCATATTGCGGCAGCCTTCAAAAAGGATATCATATCGGTCTGGGGCAATACCATACCTGCTTTTGGCATGTATCCTTACATGCCTGGTGCCCATTCTCAAATAGTGGAAGTGGAAGGGCTTTCCTGCCGCCCCTGCTCCAAAATCGGTTACAAGGCATGCCCCAAAAAGCATTTTAAGTGCATGATGCTGATTGACGAGGAAAAGATTGCGGCTCACGCCGGATGAACAGGCTGCTTTGCGCAAAAACAGCGGGAGCCCTGCATTTATTTATAGGAGCGTACAATCGCTTTCGGAACGGATGCAGGTAGCTGACAAGCCCCCGGAAAAATTTATATAGCCTGAATATCAGCATTTAAAATGGTATTATCTACTAAATCCATAGACAATATTTATTTATAATGGAAATATATCTATTTTTGTGCCGTAAACCGATGTTATGGTTTCAAATGGAAAGATGAAATTAACAGGCAACATATATCTCAAAACAAAAAGCGGCGCCGCAGCCATGCGCTGTTGTATGCATATTCAATTACTGAAGAATTGTAGTGGAATAATTTAAAAATTATCAGGCAAGCATTACAAAGCCCTTCAGAAAAACGAAGGGCTTTTTTTATTTCATTTTAACGTAAGGATAAACAAACGAAAAATAAAATCAAACCTAATGAAAAGTTTCAGAACAGAATTGGAAAATCAGACTGTTGAAAAGGACATCATTGAGCTGGAGAAGAAGATAGCGGAATTCAAAAGCGGCAATGTAGCCGCAGAAAAATTCCGAAGCTTGCGCCTGGCACGGGGTATATACGGGCAGCGACAGCCCGGGGTGCAGATGATCCGCATTAAACTGCCTTATGGAAGGCTCACCGTAAAGCAGCTTCTTCGCATAGCAGATATTAGCGACGAATACTCAACAGGAAAGCTGCACCTTACCACCCGTCAGGATATACAGATACACTTTGTAAGCCTCGACAAAACCCCTGAACTCTGGGCGAAGCTGGAACAGGACAGCATCACTATAAGGGAGGCATGCGGCAACACCATACGCAATGTTACCGCATCGGACAAGGCCGGCATAGACCCCGCCGAACCCTTCGATGTTACCCCTTATGCCCACGCCGTTTTCGCCTACTTCCTGCGCAAGCCCTTTGATCAGGACCTGGGGCGGAAGGTAAAGATTGCCTTTTCAAGCAGCGATGCCGATTCGGCCGAGGTATATATACACGACTTCGGCTTTATTCCTAAAGTAAAATGGGCGGACGGGAAAGAACAGAGGGGCTTTAAGGCGTTTATCGGTGGAGGTTTGGGAGCGCAGCCTTTTCTTGCCAAACCGGTTTACGACTTTCTTCCCGAAAACAAACTCATTCCCTTCATTGAAGCCTCCGTGCGTGTATTCGACAGGTATGGGGAGCGCACAAGCCGCAGCAAGGCAAGGCTAAAATATCTGATCAACAAGATTGGCTTAGACGAATTTCTAGCCTTGGTAAGGATAGAGGAAAAGGCGGTGGCTTTTACAGAATACGAGGTAGGAAGGGATTTTCCCCTTACGCAGGTACCGCCGCAGTCGCAGGTATATACGGCTTTCCATCCGGAGAATAAAACGGAATACAAGCGATGGCTGGATACCAACACTTTTGTACAGAAGCAGGAAGGCTTCAGAGGAGTGTATATTAAAGTTCAGCTTGGGGACTTGAGCACGGCCGTTGCACGGGAACTTGCCCGCGCCGTCAGCCTGTATGCAGCCGATGATATACGCATCACCATAAATCAGGGATTCCTGCTGCGCTTTGTAAGAGACTCCGCCCTGCTGCCTCTCTATTACGAACTGAAGAAGATAGGGCTTGCAGAACCGGGCTTTAACTCAACCGGCGATATAACGTCGTGCCCCGGCACCGACACGTGCAACCTCGGGATTTCAAACAGCACGGAAGCGGCAAAAGCGCTGGAGAAGGTCATCTATCAGGAGTTTCCGGAACTGCTGTATAACCGCGACATAAAGATAAAGATAAGCGGCTGCATAAACTCCTGCGGCCAGCACGGATTGGCACAGATAGGATTTCATGGCAGCTCGTTCAAGGTGGGAGCCAACGTGGTGCCTGCCCTGCAGCTCCTGCTTGGCGGCGGAAACCTCGGCGGAGGCAAAGGGCGCATAGCCGAAAAAATAATTAAGGTGGCAACCAAGCGCAGCCCCGATGTGCTCCGCACCCTGCTGACAGATTATAAGAATAATGCAGGCGCAGAAGAAAAATTCAATTCATATTACGACCGCAAAGGATTCGATTATTTTTACCGCCTGCTGAAGCCTTATTCAGATACCGCCAACATACAAGAACATGAGTACAGGGACTGGGGTAAGGATGAGCATTTTAAAACGGCGATTGGGGTAGGCGAGTGCGCTTCGGTAATCATCGACCTTGTGGCCACACTGCTTTATGAGGCTGAAGAAAAACTTGCCTCGGCCGCCGAAGCCTTTTCCGACAGCAGGCACAACGACAGCATTTATTTCAGCTACGCCGCCATAATAAGCACCGCCAAGGTATTGCTGTTGGAAAAGCAGGTGCATGTGAATACACACCACAGCCTGATAAGCGACTTCGACAAGCATTTTGTTGAAACCGGAGAGATAAATCTGTCGGGAGAGTCCTTCAGAAATTTTACGCTTCAGATAAATCAAAGGGAGCCCTCGCCTGCCTTTGCTGAAGAATACTTTGACAAGGCGCGCTCCTTTTTTGAAAAAGCAGTACTGTACCGCGATGCACAAAGAAAGGAAATTGCAATAACCGAAAAACAATAAACCTGATCCGGGATAATAAACACAACAATGAGCATAAAACCGAAAATAACCCTTGTGGGCGCCGGGCCGGGCGATGCAGGCCTGATTACCCTGAACGGCATAAAAGCGCTCGGCAAAGCCGATGCTTTGCTTTATGACGCCCTTGTGAATACCGAGTTGCTGGGCTACGCTCCGGCAAATGCGCCCAGGATCTTCGTGGGCAAGCGCAACAAAAGGCACAGCTGCCCGCAGGAGGAAATAAACAGACTGATGGTGCGGCATGCTTTCAGGTACGGACACGTTGTGCGCCTGAAAGGCGGCGACCCCTTCGTGTTCGGGCGGGGCATGGAAGAGATAAAATACGCCGAACTATTCGGCATTGAAACCGAGGTGATACCGGGAGTATCGAGTTGCACAGCCATACCCGCCTTGAGCGGAATACCGGTAACGCACCGCGGCGCCAGCGAAAGTTTTTGGGTTATAACAGGCACCACTAGAAAAGGCAAACTATCAAATGACATTAAGGCGGCAGCGCAAACCCGCGCAACCGTAGTCATTCTTATGGGACTTACGCACCTTGCCGGAATAGTAAAAGCATACAAAGAAGCCGGTAAGGCTGATGCCGCCATCGCAATAATACAAGAGGGCTCGCTGCCCGGAGAACAGAGCCTGACTGGTACGATTGAAACGGTGGAAACGCTGGCACAGGAGCGAAAGATAAAGGCTCCGGCAATAATTGTAATCGGCGAAGTGGTGAAGCTGCATAAAGAATTCCCTCTCCGCATAAATGAAAGAACGTATCAGTTAAACTGACGGATATGACAAAGGAGCGAGAAAATAAACTGTTCCCTATATTCCTTAAGCTGGAAAATTTCCGGCTGCTTATTGTGGGAGGCGGCAAAGTGGCATTGGAAAAACTGAATGCCGTATTGCAAAACAGTCCGAAAACCCAGATAACACTTGTTGCGAAAACCGTTATTGGGGAAATAGAGGAGCTGGGGAGGCGGTATCCTAATCTTGCGATACGGCGCCGGGAATTTGTTACCGGCGATCTGAATGAAAAGGATCTGATAATTGTGGCTGTCAACAATACTTTAATCAGTTCCGGCATTAAGCGCGAAGCCGAAAAAAGAAAGATAATAGCCAATGTGGCGGATACGCCGGGGCAGTGCGATTTTTATCTCGGCTCAATAGTTCAGAAGGGAGAAATGAAAATAGCAATCTCCACCAACGGCAAGTCGCCCACTATTGCAAAACGTATGCGTGAAACGCTGGATGAGAACCTGCCCGGGGAGATTAACCAATCGCTTACCAACCTTTCGAAGCTGCGGGAATATCTGCGGGGCGATTTTACTCAAAAAGTGAAAGAGCTGAACGAAATAACATCAAACCTGGCAACGCCGGCCGAGCAGAAGAAACAGAAGAAGCTGAAACGAAGGCGCATCCTGTTCTCTGTTCTGTTCGCCGTTTTGCTGCTCATTACAGGGTATCTTTTTGCTTTCGCCTATTCGCCCGAATCGCTCGGCAGGTTTTTTGAGCGCATAGACATTAGCCAGTGGAAGTTTGCCCTCATCGGCTTAACGGCGGAGGTAATAAACGGCGCGCTCGGCATGGCCTACGGGCTAACCACCACCACCATGCTGCTTGCATCGGGCATTGCCCCCGCCACGGCGCTCATCATCGTGCATATACTTGAAGTATTTACGGCAGGCACGGCGGGCGCCATACATTACAGGATAGGCAACATGAATAAAAGACTATTGAAGCATCTGCTTATCCCCGGCATAGCAGGAGCTGTGGCCGGGGCATGCCTTCTTTTTGCATTCAGGGGCTATGTTTATATCATCAGGCCTGCCGTGTCGGTCTATACCCTTTTGCTTGGAGTGGCCATTCTGGTGAAAGCCGTGAAAAAGTCGCAGCGCCTTAGGAAAAAGATAAAAAACATATATCCGCTTGCCTTTATCGCCGGCTTCCTCGATTCCATCGGCGGGGGCGGCTGGGGCACCATTATATCTTCGAAACTGATTGCCGGCGGACGGAGCCCGAGGCACACCATTGGCTCCGTGGTGTTGTCGCGCTGTCTGGTGGCTCTGGCAAGTTCCGTATCTTTGCTTTTTCTTATTGGTTTTTATAAATGGTCTGTCATCTTCTGGCTTATTATCGGAGGGGTTGCAGGTGCGCCCGCAGGCCCGTACATTACCAGGTATATTCCTGTAAGGGCGGCATCGTGGCTGGTAGGCATAACCATAGTGGCATTAAGTATCAAACAAATATTTTTCTGATTCGGGAGAACTAATATGATGGAGCAGGCGATACAAATAGAAAAACTCATTTCGGGCAAAACCGCCGCCGGCGCGCTTGCGTTGCTTGCCGGCGAATTCAGTGGTAAAGCGGTTTTTTCAACCAGCTTCAGCAACGAAGACCAGGTTATCACGCACATGATTGCATCGGACAGCTTAGCGGTAAAAATATTCACCCTCGACACCGGCCGCATGTTTGCCGAAACATATAGCGTATGGAACAGCCTTCTTGAAAGATACGGAATGAAAATAAACGCTTATTATCCGCAGGCGGAAGCCCTTGAAAAAATGTTAAGTGAAAAAGGACCGAACAGTTTTTACCAATCGGTTGAGAACAGGAAGGAATGTTGTTTTATACGAAAGGTGGAGCCCTTGAAACATGCCCTGAAAGGCAATGATTTATGGATTACAGGCATAAGGGCGGAGCATTCCGCATCCCGGAATGAACTGAAGCAGCTGGAATGGGACGAGGAGAACAAGATATACAAGTACCACCCCCTGCTCCACTGGAGCCGGAAGGAAGTAGATGACTTTATAGCCAAAAACAATATACCCTGCAATGCCCTTTACAGCAAAGGCTATGCCAGCATAGGCTGCGCCCCGTGTACGCGTGCAATAAAACAGGGTGAAGACATCAGGGCCGGGCGCTGGTGGTGGGAACAGAACAACAAAAAGGAGTGCGGGCTGCACACACATTAGCCCTGAAGCAACTGTATCTTTAGAAACTCGCGGCTATTTGGATAATTTTCAACCCCTGGCGCAAGCGCTTCATCCATCTGTGCCTGGTTTTGCGAAGGCTGCCAATGAGGCTATGCTTTAATTTGCTAATTTAGCAAGGACAAAAAAACTTTACGACCTTTGCGCGGAATGATTTGTTGGCTACACTTTGAACTGAATAAACCAACCGGCACAAAATGAAATATACGTATGATGGAACCCGATATACAACAGAAATTTTTTGAGATTTTCGCCCGGGATAAGGCCCGGTATATCAAAAAATGGCTTGTATCATGGGATTATCAGGTGAAGAGGAAGAAGAGGAAAATATCCTATGGCAGCGAACAACCGGAGGATTTCGACAGGTACAACGGTCCCAATGACCTGATAAAATGGATGAACTGGTTTCCGAAAGACTATGCCAATTACCTCCCCGAATCGCTTATAAATCCTTTGATAGAGGAAAGCCTTAAACACGACCGGGAAATATTGTTGAAATTAGGAATAAAGCATGATTTTCCGAATTACTCCAAAAGAATCGGTCTGAACAATGCCCACGATGCAGCCTTCCCCAACCTTTATCCGGTGCCCGAAAGAAACAGGATACGCAATGTAATAGACTTCGGGGCCGGCTACGGAAGACAGGCCAACCTCTGGTCGCAAAGCAACGAGAACATCTATGTGGCGCTTGATGCCATACCCAAGTCGTACGCTATCCAGCATCTCTATTTCTCCAGCCTCGGAAGGCCATTTTACGATTACGCAAGCAACCCCGACGGTTTCCGGATAAGCAACGAAAAGAAAGGCATTTACCATTTGCCTACCTGGCGCTACGACCTTTTGCCCGACAACTTCTTTGATATGGTAATGGCCGTGCAGGTTCTGCGGGAACTGAACTCCACGCTTGTACGCAAAATGATACAGGAGTTTCACAGGGTTCTGAAACCGGGCGGCATGTTCTACATACGCGATCACGGCGACGTGTGGAAGCCCGCCGGGAAAATGAATATTGACAAATACCTGATTGCATCAGGTTTCACCCTTGAATTCAAACCCCATATCATACTCGACAGCGATTTGCACGGCATACCGCGTATATGGCGAAAAAACGACCCGCGGGTTATTGATTCGCAAAAGCCGGACCTGAAGGGCAAACTGCGTACCCTGGCGGAAGACCTCGATGCCATTTCGGGCGGAAGGCTGCGTAAAACTTTCGGAAAAGGTAACAAAAGAGAACCTAAATAATGGGCATAGTACAGAAAGCAAGCATTAAGTTAACAGTAGTTTCTTATGCGGGCGCTGCTTTGGGCTATTTCAACAAGATACTGCTCTTTACCAATTTCCTGCACCCCGATCAGGTAGGGCTTATTGATATCATGAACAGGGTTTCGGCCCTTTTTGCCCAGTTTGCCGTGCTCGGCATGACCAGCGTCGGGGTGCGCTTTTTCCCATATTTTGAAGACAAGAAGAAACAGCATCACGGTTTTTTGTTCTGGAGCAATTTTGTAATTACTGTTGGCTTTCTTGCGTCCACCCTGCTCTTTATATTTATAAAGCCGGTGGTAATCCGCTACTACCAAAAGGACTCGCCCCTGCTTATCGAATTCTATTACTACATCATTCCGCTCGCTTTCGGACTGCTCTACTTCCAGTTTCTGGAATCGTACCTGCGGGCCTTGCTTAAAACGGTGGTGTCCACCATAGCCTACGAACTGGTGGGCAGGCTGCTGGTTACGGCCACCATAACGCTCTATGTGCTCAAATTGATAAATTTCCATCAGTTTGTGCTGCTCTATGTGCTGGGCAATTGTGTGGTGGCCCTTACGCTGCTTGTGTATGCCGCTTATCTGAAACAGCTTTTCTTACGCCCTGTTATCAGCAGCAGGCTCATGCGCCTTTTAAAGATAGTGCTGGTGTATGGCTTTTATACCATTTTAAGCGCATTGGGCGGGCAGATACTCGGTATCATTGACGCGCTGATGGTGGCCGCAAAACTAAACCTGGCACAGGAAGGAATATACGGCACAGTATTCTTGATGACCACCGTAATGATGCTCCCATACCGCTCCATTTTAAAAATTACCCACCCGCTTCTGGCCCGCTTCTGGAAGGAAAGAAATTTGGATTCCATGGCCGAACTTTATCGTAAAACCACGCTTACCGATATGGTGGCGGGCGGTTTTTTCTTCCTTCTGCTGTGGCTAAATATTTTTTCCATCTTCCGCTTTATGCCCGGCGAATACTATTCAGCCAAATACGTATTCCTGCTCCTTGCCATTGCAAGGTACGTTGACATGGCAACAGGCATCAACGGGCTAATCATCATTACTTCCAAAAAATTCAGGTTCGATCTCTGGTGCATGCTGTTCCTGATAGTAACCACCATTGCGCTTAACTGGATATTAATACCCCGCTACAACATCCTCGGTTCGGCAATCGCCACCCTTATCAGCATCTCGCTGTATAATATACTGCGCGTGATTTTTGTGCAATATTTTTACAAAATGCAGCCCTTCAGCATCAATTGCCTTTGGGTTTTGCTTATCACGCTTGCAGTATGGGGCATAGCTTCGCTGCTGCCCGACCTCCATAACAAGTATGTTGATATGGCACTGAAATCGGCAGTGGTTACGGTTTTATATTGCACCCCTATCGTATTATTCAAATTGTCGGATGATGTGAACGGATTGCTATACAGTTATACCAAAATAAAATATTTTAAACCAAAAAATGGTTAAAGCGGCTGCTATATCAGTGCTTTTAACCAAAGTGCGCCGGCTCATTTACAGCATTGCCACTTCGGCCGCCGATTCCATTCTGTGGTACCTCTCGGTTCCCCCGTCAGGATGTAAAATAAGTACCGGTAAGGAGAAGGGTAAGATCATCATGTATGCAGGAGAATTTCTTCCGCCGCGAATTGCCCGCCTGGCAAAATGGTGTAAAAAATCCGGTAGGTTTACTACCATCCTGCTTTGCCACAGGCACGGCTATGTGCAAAAGTTTTCAAACCGCGAAATAGACCATACCTTTCTCTTCAGGAATAAATGGCATTTGAAGCGGCTGATCAAAGCCCTGCCTGCGCCTTACATCATGCACAACTTTGCACCCAAAAGCAAATACCCCTTTATTGCCCTTGAGACTCTTAAAAAAATAAACCCTGCCATGCCCGTGCTTACCGATTATCAGGATGTGCTGGTTTTATATTACGGACTGGAAACCAAATTGCGCTGGCTGAACAAAGAACTACCTTATGAAAAACAATGTTTCCAGCGCTCCGACGGTATTGTTGCTCAAAGCCTTGAACCCTTTGAGGGAATGAGGAAGTGGAACATTACTGACAAAAAGAAAAGAATATTTTTCCCACTGTACGCCGACAACGACAGCTTTTGTAATAATACCAAAGTTCTTTCAGCGGACGATATTCACCTTGTTTATGCCGGAGGGGTGGCAGGCTCGCACAGAGATAAGAGCCATTACGGAGCTACCCAGTTCCATTGGCTTATAGACACCCTTACGGCACAAAAGATACATTTTCATATCTATCCCAGCCCTTCAGGATTAAGAGCCGACTACATGGAATATGAGCAATTGGCTGCGGGAAATAATTATTTCCATTTTCATCCGCCCGTCGAACAGGATAATCTGGCAAAGGAGCTATCGGCATATCACTATGGTTTGTTGCCATTCTTTACCGGAGCCTCAAATCAATCCGGTTTAAAATACAGATACGCGACAACATTAAAGCTATTTAATTACATAGAGGCCGGCATCCCCATTATTGCCGGCGCTGATGTTCTTTATCAGAGCTGGCTGGTGGAGCGATACAAGCTCGGCATGGTATTTAACAGCAAAGACGATTTTAATGCCTTGCGAAAACAAACAGGCGCCATTCCCTATGCCGGGCAGGTGAAAAATGTTCTTGAATCACGCGAGCATCTGTCGCTGAAAAAGCACATTCCAAGGCTACTGGAGTTTTATAAATCGTTTGGCGGGCCGGACTGATTTATGAGCCTCTTAGTGTACTGAACAACCAAGACTAAAAATGAAAAGAAAATAAAAAGGCTACATTTATCGTCCACAATGAGACGGAAGAAATTTTAAAGTCAAAGGTTTGATGAACAAGGCGTTATTAGGCAAACATCGTATTGCACTCTGTCTTATTCCTATTTACAGCCTTGTGTTCCTGGTCATTTTCCTGAACAAGGCCTTTCCGTTTCATCTCACGCAGCCCGATCCCTGCTATGTCTATCTCTTCAATGGCATGAACCTTGCGGGGGGGCATTGGGAAGTCGGACATACAGACCACCCCGGAACCACGGTACAGGTGTTCGCGGCACTGGTCATTTTTATCCGGCATCTGTTTACATCACCGCACACCCTGCTGTATCAGGATGTAATCCTTAACCCTGAAAATTACCTGCTTGCATGCAGCATAATACTAATCTCACTTTTTGTAAGTGTAAATTATCTGACCGGAGCCTACGTACTGCGGCACAGCGGCAACATAAGCACAGCCATGCTGTTTCAAATGGTTCCACTCATCCAGATCAACATCATACAAAGGACAGTTTTATTGAATCCTGAAGCCTTCATAACTATATGTTCCTCCTTTTTTATGGCTTACCTCTATGTGCATTTCATAAAAGATAAAACAGACCCCGAATACCGTCAGCGTAATACCACACTCACCGTAAGCATATTTTCAGCATTCCTTATAGCCACAAAATACACCTGCATACCTGTAGTTTTTCTTGTATTATTCCTGTTGAAAGGAAGAAAAGATAGGCTTAAATATTTGGCGATGCTGCTAATAGGATTTTTTGTATTTATCATACCGGCTCTGCCCAAGTTCAATATCATGTTCGGTTGGATATGGAACCTGCTTACCCACGACGGAATTTACGGCAAGGGACAGGAGAGGATTATAAACCCGTCGCAATTTATCGCTAACCTGAAAGGGATATTTATTACAGACGCTGTATTTACAAGCATGTATGGCGTTATTACGCTTGGCTTTCTTACGGCTATAGTACAAATGGCAAGAAGAAAGGCCTCCCCGCTTGCCCAAGCGGCCATTGGGGTATGGCTAAGCATTACGGCTCTTATAACAGCTGTTGCAAAGCATTGCGATTTTCACTATCTTATTTTTGCCGAATGCTGCTTCCCGCTGGGTTTGTACATAGCTTATAAAGTTATCACCTATGCAGCATTGCCGCTTATAAGTGAATTTAAAAGGCATGAAAAACAATTATTGTGGGGCTTTTTCGGCGCACTTCTCATTTTTCTGGTAATTGAAAAAATACGCTACATCCCCATGCGGCACCCCAAATATTCGGGTGCGGACAAATGTTTTGCAAATTATAAATCAGCACCGCTTATCATATCGGTCAATGGCAGTATGGCCTGCGAGCGAAAGGAACCCGCACTCTATCTTGGCTATATGTATTCGGGCGCCCTGCAGTCAACCTACGCCGCATTCCTAAATAAAATATACCCGGATACCTATATCCTGTGGGATACCTCAAGGCCATTGACCCATTGGAGCGAATCGGCGCCCATTGCCGATGTGCTGGATAAGAACAGAGAATCATTACTATATCTGAAAGGATATTCCGATACGGTTCAGGAAGGCATTGCAGCCGGCTTATCCAAACTGTGCAACAAAAAAGAAAGTAGTGAAACAACCTTTCAGGAAATTTATAAAGATGCACCCACCATGCAGGCAGTCTATCTGATACATCATGCAAACCCGGATTTGCACTAAGCGCCCTCAAGCCCTTATACATAATAAAGCGGAGCTGGGCACTATTTCCGCGGTATGCAGGAACAGCCCTTCAGCGGTGCCGGTTTACAAAAGATAATTTATGCCAATACTTCCAAACTACTTATTCAGCATAATCTTTTTGCGTGCCGTCAGGTTGTTGCCTTCAATGCTCAACACGTATATGCCGGAGCTATAGTTGTTCAGGCTGAAGTTACAGGTATACTGCCCGCTTACATGCCTCATTTCCGACCATACAACCTGGCCTAATATGTCAGTAAGTCTGAATATATAATCTCCTTCCTGTATATTACAGTCCACCCGTATTTCGCCCGTGGTAGGGTTGGGATATACGTTAACTCCGCCGCCCGTGGTCAGTTCATCTATGCCCATGCTGCAATCTTTTATTATCACCAATTGCACCGCTGTGGCGGAACATGATCCTTTTGTTACGGTAACGGTGTATTGTGTGCTCACCGCAGGTTTAACAGTAACCGATATGTTGGTAGAGCCCGTGCTCCATGAGTAGGTTCCTCCGCCCGAAGCCGTTAGCGTGGTTGAGTCGCCCGGGCAGATGGTATCCTTGCCCGAAATGGAGGCATTCACCGCGCTGTCAACCGTTATCGTTACCGTGGCAGTATTGGTACAGCCGTCGCTGCCCGTTCCCGTTACCGTGTAAGTTGTGGTTGAGGCAGGCGCGGCCACTGTCACAGGCCCCGTAAGTGAACTTAAGCCGGCGGGAGGAGCCCAGGCGTAAGTGCTGGCTCCGCTGGCGTCGAGCGTAATACCCGGCGCTCCGGCGCATATTTTTGCCGAAGGCGGAATTACCATCACAGCCGGTTTGGGGTGCACCGTAACTACCACCACCGCATTGCCTGTGCAACTGCCGTTGGTGCCGGTTACGGTATATGAGGTGGTAGCCGCAGGACTGGCTTTTACCGTAGAGCCGGTAATGGCGCTTAGCCCTGTTGGCGGCGCCCATGAGTAACTGCCAGCCCCGGAGGCGGTTAATGTTACACTATCGCCCGAACATACTGAAGCGGGAGATGGCGTTACGGTAACGGTAGGCGTATTATTGACAGTAATGGTAACGGTTTGTGTGGCACTGCAGCTGCCTGTTGTGCCGGTTACGGTATAGGTGGTAGTTACCACAGGGTTGGCAACAACCGAGGAGCCCGTAATGGCGCTAAGGCCAGCAGCCGGCGCCCAGGTGTAGGATGCCGCTCCGCTTGCCGTAAGCCCTGTTCCTGCGCCGCCTGTGCAAATGCTTGCAGATGCAGGCGTAACAGTTACGGTTGGTGTTGGATTAACAGTTACCACCACGCTCACCGAATTCGAACAGGAACCCGTAGTTCCGGTTACGGTATAAGAGGTGGTAACTGGCGGCGCCGCTTTTACCGAAGAACCCGTAATGGAACTTAAGCCGGTGGCGGGAGACCACAGATAGCTCGCTGCTCCTCCTGCGGTAAGGGCTACGCTGTCGCCGGAGCACGACGGAGCCGGATTTGCCGGATTAACGGTTACCGTAGGTGTGGGATTAACGGTTACCGTAATAGTTTGTGTAGCGCTGCAGCCGTTGGAATTGCCGGTTACTGTATATGTAGTGGTTACTTTTGGAAACGCGGTAACAACCAGCCCTACCGTATTGCTAAGCCCGGTTGGCGGCGCCCAGGTATAGCTCATGGCTCCGTGAGCCGTGATCACAACGCTGTCTCCGGAGCAAAGATTAGCCGATGGCGGAACCAGTGTAATAACAGAAGTGGGGTTTACTGTTACCACAACAGTTGCCGTATTCACACAGCCTCCGGTAATGCCTGTAACGGTGTACAAAGTAGTTACCGAAGGGCTTGCCGTTACTACAGGTCCTGTAATAGGCGATAAGCCGTATGCAGGGCTCCATGTATAGCTGCCTGCACCATTTGCCGTAAGCACTACGCTGTTGCCCGAACAAATAACAGGCGCAACGGGAGTTACGGTCATTGGCGGCGGTTGGGTTATCGTTGTCATGGCGGTGGCGCTGCATCCGTTCCTGTCCATTGCAGTAACCGTGTACGATCCTGCGCTTAGTCCGGTGGCGGTTGCGTTTGTGCCTCCCGATGGAATCCAGTTATAGGTATAGGGCGGTGTGCCGGCTGCGACATTTGCCGTAGCCGATCCGTTACTGCCTCCGTTACAGGTTACATTGGTTACCCCCGATATGGTTACGGTTAATCCGCCTGCATTGCCAACGGTGGCGCCGGCTGTTACATTGCAGCCATTTGCGTCGGTAACGCTTACAGTATAGTTCCCCGCCGACAAACCGGTTGCGAGGGTAGTAGTTCCTCCGGACGGCGACCAGTTATATGTATATGCGCCCGTGCCGCCCGATGCGGTTACCGAAGCTGTTCCGGTACTTCCGCTGCAGGAAGAAGGGGTAGTTGAAGTTATTGCCGAAAGTGCGGTTGCGGGCTGGGTAATGGTGGCAGTGGCTGTAGCTGTGCAGCCATGGCTGTCGGTAAGTGTAACGGTATATGTGCCCGCTGTAAGCCCTGTTGCGCCGGCATTGGTATTTCCGCCCGGAGTCCAGTTATAGGTGTATGCAGGAGTGCCGCCTGCGGGGTTGGCTGTGGCGCTGCCGGTGGCGCTGCCCTTGCATTTAACGTTAATAATTCCGCCGGTGGTAACGCTAAGCGCGGTTGCAGGCTGGGTGAGCGATACCGAAGCTGTTCCCACACAACCGTTCTTATCATGCACGGTAACAGTATAGGTGGCTGCGGTAAGGCCTGTTGCGGTAGCATTCGTTCCGCCGGAAGGAGCCCAGTTGTACGTATAGGGCAGTGTGCCGCCTGATGGGTTGGCCGTGGCGCTGCCGTTGCTGCCGCCAAAGCAGCTTATGTTGGAGCTTGAACTGATGGAAACAGTAAGCCCGCCCAGGTTGCCCACCACTGCCAAAGCAGTATGTGTGCAGCCGTTGGCATCGGTAACAGTAACAGTATAATTGCCCGGCGACAGTGAAGTTGCAAGGGCGTTGGTGCCTCCCGAAGGCGCCCACGAATAGGTATAGGCCCCCGTACCGCCCGATGCGGTTACGCTTGCCGTCCCGGTGCTGCCGGAGCATGATGAGGGGGTGGTGGAGGTAACGGCGCTCAAGGCTGTAGGCTGGGTGAGGGTGGCCGAAGCAGTTGCCGTGCAGCCGTTGTTGTCGGTTACCGTTACGGTATAAGCGCCTGCAGTAAGCCCCGTTGCGGTGGCATTGGTATTGCCGCCCGGAGTCCAGTTGTAAGTATAAGCAGGGGTGCCGCCCGAGGCGCTGGCAGTTGCGCTGCCGGTGGCGCTGCCGTTGCATTTTACGTTTACTATGCCGCTTATGGTTACAGATAATGCAGAGGCAGGCTGTGTAACTGTTGTGGCTGCCGTTGCTGTGCATGAGTTGGCGTCGGTTACCGTAATGGTATAGGTTCCGGTGGAGAGCCCTGTCATACCGGCGTTGGTGCCGCCCCCCGGCGACCAGAGATAGGTATAGGCTCCGGTGCCTCCGCCAGCCGTTGACGATACGGTTCCGGTGTTTCCGCCGAAGCATTTTACACCTGTATTGCCTGCCGCAACCGTAAGCTGCGGAGGCTGTGTAACCGAAGTAACTGCTATTGCCATACAACCGGTATTGTCTTTAACAGTAATGGTGTACGACCCCGCCGTAAGGCCTGTGATGCTTGCCGTGGTGCCTCCGCCCGGCGACCATAAATAAGTATAGGGAGGTGTTCCTGCGCTGGCGGTACAGGAGGCTTTGCCGTTGTTGCCGCCAAAACAGCTTACTCCCGTGCTGCTTGCAATAACTGTAGGCCCTCCTGAATTGGTAACTGTTGCCGAGGCCGTTACCGTGCAGCCGTTGGCATCGGTTACATTAACTGTATAAGTAGCTGCCGAGAGCCCCGTGGCGAGCGAATTTGTTCCGCCCAGCGGAGCCCATAAATAGGTGTATGGTGAATTGCCTCCTGCGGCGGTTACCGAAGCGGTGCCGGTGTTTCCCGAGCAGGATGAGGGCGTGGCGGTGGCCGTGGCTGTAAGCACAGTTGCCGGTTGTGTAACAGTAACGCTTGCACTCACTATGCAGCCATTTTTATCGGTTACGGTAATGGTATAGGTTCCAGCCGATAGTCCTGTAGCTGTTGCCGCGGTACCGCCCGACGGGGTCCAGTTATAGGTATATGCCGGTGTTCCGCCCGTAACGGTGGCCGAAGCGCTGCCGGTGCTGCTGCCCTTGCAATGTACCTCGGTAAGCACCGAAGCCGAAATGCAATAGGTATTGAAAATAACAGGATTTGACTCAAAGCCGTTCACTACGGCCACAAGGGTATAAGTACCGCAGGGCAATGCAGGCGGAAGAGTGAAGCGGGCTGTGTCTTGAAGGCTGTCGGTTTGAACGGCGCCAATGCGGTTCCACATGGAGGTGCGGCAGTAATACACATTGGAACCGTTCTGAAGCCGCACCAGAGGATAGTTAGTCTCCATCTGCCAGTCGTCGCCATAGGCGGCGCCTTCCGAAATGCCGTTGAATAATTTTCCGCTAATGAAATAAAAGCCGCAATTGCCGGGGGTTTGATACACGCTGTTCACGGTTGGTTTGCCTTGTGCTATGGCGCCGCTGCCGGGGGTATATACAAAGTATTGCTGCGAAAAACTGCCCGCCTGGTTCACGCCCAGCAGTACGGTTCCGTCAGGCAGGTCGAGCATACAGGTCTGATAGCAGCTTGCGAAGGCAATGGAATCGGCTCCGCCAAGACCGGGGATGGGGCTGGTAACCTGTGCAAAGGTGTTGGTGAGGTAATTGTATTCAACAAAATAGATGGGGTTGTTGAACTCGCTTGGGTTAACGGGGTTGCCTATGGGGGATACGGCGCACAGTATATGTCCGTTCACCATCATGGCCGCCGAGGCGTCGTTGGGTACCATCTGGTTGCCGCCCAGCACGGGAAAGTCGGCCGCCACAGCCCAGGTGCCGGGTGTGTTGTTCCCCGAAGGGGTATAAATGGCATTATGCCCCAGCGCTCCTAAAAATATGGCCTTGCCGTTTGGCAGCATGAAGGCCGAACCCGCTTCGTCTGCTCCGTCCCACAGGTTAACAGGCACAGTGGCATCGGTAACCCATGTGGCGAGTGAGGGTATGTATCTGGTGGAGCGTGTGGAGGCGCGTCCGACAAAAAGAATGCTGTTATCCGGCAGCTTAAGCCAGGCTGCCTCGTCGTGGTTGCAGTTGTTCGGAACGCTACTGGAGGGGGCAATGGTATAGGCACCGCTAACGTGGTTCCAGTACAGGCAATCGAATGAGGGGTTCGCTCCGATCTGCGGTCCTTCCAGAACGTCGCCGTTGGCCAATATTTCGGAGTTGCCGTCGTATATGTTCCATCCGCCGGGCGGGTTGCCGCTTGCTGTCCAGGTGTTGCCTATGGGGTTATATACCTCGCTGTGATAGGCTCCGTTTCCGTACTCTCCGCCGGCAGCATAAACGTTTCCATTCTGCAATACCTGTGTGGAGAAAAAGAGGCGGTCGTTTATCATGCTTGCGGCCACCGACCATGTACCGTTAACATAACTGCCCTGTGCGTTGGGGGTAAGTTTATCCCAGCCTGTTCCATAGGCTCCGCCGGTTGCATTGTGGCATATCACTGTACCGTCGGTCATCAGCAGCATTACTCCCATGTTTTGATTGGGCGCAGGGTTTGCCACTGCGGTCCAGGTTCCGGTCTGGGCATTGAGGTTGTACTGTGTAAGCAGCGACAGACAAAGTATGCCGGCGAGGACGAGTAATTGTTTTTTCAAGGTTTGAGGATTGAATGGTTATTATTCCTGTTGCAGTCTGTACAGGTAGCTGTTTTCTGCTGTATTTTATTGGTAAAAGATGTTTATGCTTACTTTAGGTTGATATAAAAGTAGGGCTTTCAGCCAAGTTTAAAGGTTCAAATATGTGTTATTTTTTTGTAAGAACCAAGAGTTGGTTAAAAAAAAGAGAAAAACAACGCTTATTTAGCTGTATCCGGTATGGCTGTAATGTGTTTAAAATACAGGCTTCAGGCAAGATAACTAAATGGTTTCAAGGATTTTTACCGGTTGGTTGAATGATTAACCCGTGTAACCCTATAATCATTCGCTATGGGAATAGCTGATGCGGTTTACTTATATATATGGCAGGAGCCTTTGAGCAGATGCTGTGATATTTCGAACCTTTTTCCCTCTTCC
>JABEUT010000023.1 GCA_013044305.1 Bacteroidia bacterium | reverse complement strand
TCGTTGTCCACCTCGAGGGCAAGTGTTGCGTTTACAGGTATGTTGCGCCGCGACAGGAGGCTGTCGAGCGCTTCCGCCTGGTGCAGGGTTCGGGGGAAGCCGTCGAAGATGAAGCCCTTGGCGTTTTTGTTTTTCTCAATCAGCGATTCAATTATGCCGATAACGATTTCGTCGGGCACCAGCATACCCTGGTCCATTAATTTTTTCGCTTCAAGCCCGAGCGGCGACCCGGCTCCTATCTCGGCACGCAGCATATCGCCGGTGGACAAGTGAACAAGCGAATATCTTTCTGTCAGCTTTGCAGCCTGGGTTCCCTTTCCCGCCCCAGGCGGACCAAACAATATCAGATTCAACATAATTTTATTTATTCTCGTGCCGTTCTACCGGCAATAGTTAAGCTTTTAACATTGTCAACTATAATACTCTCGGCAAACTTTTTTGACACCGTGGCCGTGTTGCGGTCTAATTTTATTGTTAGCGATCCGTCGTAGGCTATAACCTCCTCCACTTTAAGCTGTGTGCCAATGCCTATATTTAGTTTTGCCAGGTACTGCAAAAAAGGCGCCGAGGTATCTTTTACAGCTACTACCCTGCACGTATTCCCCGGCGTTATCTCCATGAGGGTGGTCCGGGGCAGTCTTGCTATTTTACCGTCCTGTTTGGGAATGGGGTCGCCATGCGGATCGTATTGCGGAAAGCCCAGGTATTTGTCGAGGCGGTCGGCGAGCAGGGGGTCGTGCACATGTTCAAGCTGTTCGGCCAGCGGGTGCACCTCGTCCCAGGAATATCCAAGTTTTTCGTGAAGGAACACCTCCCAAAGGCGGTGGTTGCGAACAACTCCGAGGGCCGTTCTTTTCCCCGTTTCAGTCAGTCGTGCGCCGCGGCTTTTATCATATTGAATAAGTTTTTTCCCCCGCAGCTTTTTCAGCATATCCACCACCGAAGCGGGGCTGTTGCCCAGTGTTTCAGCTATGGTTGTGGGGCTTGCTTTAGCTCCTTCGCGAAGTTCAAGGAAATATACAATCTTTAAATAATTCTCTTCCGAAAGGGTATGCATGCGTATTGAAGTTAGCCGCCAAAAGCGTACCGCGGAAAATTAAAAACCATGAACAATCGCATTACCCATAAACAAAGAGCCTTTTATACCCGTTATTTTACAGCAACCCCAGCTTCTTTCTGATTTCCTTCGGAATGGAGTTTTTATTGACCATTATTGAGGTTGTTTTATAAAGGAAATAAGGGGAAGATACATAGAGGTATCCCTTGCAGAAATTTTTGTCGGCGCCCCATGAATTTTTTACTATATAAAACTCGTCTCCATTCTGGTCTTTTGCCAGACCTGTTATTTGCATTCCGTGGTCGTCGGTGGTTGAAAGGTTATCGAAGGCCTGCTGGCGCATTTCCTGTGTGATGGAATCCTGCTGAACCGGATTGAGGAACACCGAATCGTACTGTGGCGAGTAGGGAGCCATGTCGCTCATGGAAGCGTGCGGCACAATAGCCAGGCTGTTTTTCCACGAAAACCCTTTTTCGCTCACATCGGCGCCCCATTCCACGGTATAGCCGTTATTCAGGGCGTTGTCGGTAATGGCGTGCAGGTCGGCAAGGGGCACGTTATATACTTCGGCATTGGCCCAGTTGTCGGGCACTTCCAGTATAAATTTCTGGTAGAAAGGGTGGTGGGTGAACGAGGTTATTTCAACATAGTCGTCGGGATTTATACCCAGATACTGTGCAAAAGACTTCGGGGTGTAGGTTTTACCTGCATAGGTAAATTCAGCCGGAGGCGTGCCCATAAATCCGTTGAGGGCGCCTTCAAAGGCTTTCTCCCAGTTCGGGTTCAGATGGCCGTCGGGCGCTTTAAGCAGCACATCGAGCATGGCTTTCAGGGCTTCGTCCATGTTTGAAAGTTCGGGCTTGGTTTGTCCTTCCGGCAGGCCGGTATATGCGCTTTTGGGCTCAATACCGTATTCTCTTACCGCATCTATCACGTCGTGCGGTTCGCCGCCTTCGCCAAACTGGGTATGCCCCTGGTAACGCATGTAGTGCTGCGCCTTAGCCAGGTAAAGGTTGTGCACCACGAACATCTCCGAGAGGTCTATGGGGCCTTTTCCCATGCGTATGAGTTCCGATTCAAGAAAAGACTGGGAGGAGAAACACCAGCAGGTGCCGGAATGGTATTGATTTTTTACGCTGGTGGCGGCATTGTCTTTAATTATAGTAAACTGGTATTTGCTTTTCGGGCCGTTGGTGGTGGGGAGCCCTGCATCCTGCGCTCTTCCTTCAAAGGAGTGCAGCGATAATCCCAAAATTAAACAGGCTGCTGCATTTTGCAGGGAAAGGTGTACATAACTTGCTTTAAATGTTTTCATATTCAGTAATCCGGCAACAGGTATTCTTTTCATTGCGTTGTATGGTTTATTTTTTTGTGATGTATTACTTTTCAAGGGGTGCAAAATTAAGAATTATTTAATTTCATTGATTTCTGCCGTTTTGCCTGCCGCTCTGTCCGTTTCACCGGGCTTGCCCATGGCCTTAACCGCCTGTACTATATCATCGGCGCTGTAACCGCATTCTTTGTAAAGTTCGTTCTGGCTGCCCTGCTCCACCACCTTGTCGGGTATCCCGAGCCGTACTACCTTGTTTCGGTAGCCGTGGTCTGCCATAAATTCAAGCACCGCGCTGCCCATGCCGCCCATCAGGCAACCGTCTTCAACGGTAATGATATTTGTATAATTCCTGCAAACTTCGTGCAGCATCTCTTCATCAATGGGTTTTACAAAACGCATGTCGTAGTGTGCGGGGGTGTATCCATCCTTTTCGAGCTGTGTGCAGGCTTTTACGGCAAGGTTGCCAATGTGACCAATTGTTAGGATGGCTGTGTTGCTGCCGTTCTTTATTTTTCTTCCTTTGCCTATTTCAATTTCGGCGAAGGGCTGCTGCCAGTTTACAATTACGCCGTTGCCGCGCGGATAGCGTATAGAGAAGGGGTTCTTTATTTTATCGAGCTGGGCTGTGTACATCAGGTTGCGCAGTTCCACCTCGTCCATAGGGGCGGAAACTATCATATTAGGCACGCACCGGAAGTAAGCGAGGTCGAAATTACCATGATGCGTTGCTCCGTCGGCGCCGGCAATACCGCCCCTGTCGAGACAAAAGACCACTTTAAGGTTTTGAATGGCTACGTCGTGTATTACCTGGTCGTAGGCCCTTTGCATAAAGGTGGAATATATGTTGCAATAGGGTATGAGCCCGCGGGTAGCCAGTCCTGCCGAAAAGGTAACGGCGTGCTGTTCGGCTATGCCAACATCGAAGGCCCTGTCGGGCATAGCTTCCATCATAATGTTCAGCGAGCTGCCTGTGGGCATAGCCGGAGTAATGCCCATAATGCGTTCGTTGTTGCGGGCCAGTTCAAGCAGGGTGTTGCCAAACACATCCTGATACCGTGGCGGCTGTGGTGCGCCCGGACCCGACTTTACGAGTTCGCCCGTTTCCTTGTCGAATATGCCCGGGGCGTGCCAAAAGGTCTGATTGCCGTTTTCCGAAAATTTGTATCCTTTCCCTTTTACGGTAAGGCAGTGGAGTATTTTTGGCCCCTGTATCTTTTTAAGATCTTTCAGTATTTTGGTAAGATGGGTTACATTATGCCCGTCAACCGGTCCGAAATAGCGGAAGTTAAGCGATTCGAAAAGGTTGCTTTGCTTGAACAGCGAAGTTTTTACGGCATTCTCCAGTTGTGCGGCAATGTTCTGGGCGTTGGGTCCGAACTTGCTTACCTTGCCGAGCAGGTTCCACACCTCATCCTTCATCTTGTTGTAGGCGGGCGATGCAGTCATGTTGGTGAGATAATTTCGCAACGCACCCACATTTGGGTCAATGCTCATACAGTTATCGTTCAGCACCACCAGAAAATCTGATTTGCTGATACCCGCATTGTTCAGCCCTTCGAAGGCAAGGCCGGCTGTCATGGCTCCGTCGCCTATCACCGCAATATGCTTGCGGTCTTTTTCTTTCCTGTAATGCGATGCCACCGCCATGCCAAGCCCCGCTGATATGGAAGTGGATGTATGGCCGGTGCCAAAAGTGTCGTATTCGCTTTCTTTACGGTTGGGAAAGCCGCTCAATCCCTTGTAAAGGCGGTTTGTGCTAAAACGCTCCCTTCTGCCGGTAAGTATCTTGTGGCCATAAGCCTGATGCCCTGTATCCCAAACCAGCTGGTCGTATGGTGTGTCGAATACATAATGCAGCGCTACAGTAAGTTCAACCACACCGAGACTTCCGCCGAAGTGCCCGCCTTTTTCCGAAACCACATCAATGATAAACTTGCGCAACTCATCACAAACCTGTGGCAGGTCTTCCTCTTTAAGATTACG
>JABEUT010000186.1 GCA_013044305.1 Bacteroidia bacterium | reverse complement strand
CATTCATCCCTCAATTATATAAGTCCTGACAAATATGAAAAAATCAGTAATTTTGTTTAACCATTCAAATAAACTGTCCGCTTTAACTGAAGCATCTCAAAGTGCTTTTTTGAAATTCCTTGAGTTTTTCAATTTGTTGTTCTTTTAACTCATCAATTTTAATTTCAAAAAAAGGCTTCTCATCCATTATATTAGGGGCAACTAAGTCTGTATAAAAACGATAATTTATTCCATTTGTTAGGATGCCGAATCGCGCTTTTGATACAGTAAAGTATCTTAATAATTGACCATCATGTAAATCCAAGTCTTGTTGCCAATGCTTGCATTCAATTAAAATCATTGGTTGACCATCTTTAAAAATTGCGTAGTCAATTTTTTCTCCCTTCTTTGTTGGGATGTCACAAACATATTCCGGAACGACTTCCAAGGGGTCAAAAATATCGTATCCTAAACATTGCAGAAATGGCAGAACAAAAGATGTTTTAGTCGCTTCTTCTGTTAAAATGTTGTCTTTTAGTTTTGCAACCCTATCTCCAATTTGTTTGATTTGGTCTTTGAAGTCCATTTTTTTAATGATTAATTATTAAAAGCAAATATATATAAGTAATTTATCACTCCAATACTTTTTTTGGAGGGAACTGCTTTAAAACAGCGTGTTGTTGTTTCGGGTAGGGGTTATTTTCAGGTGCCTATAAGCTTTGTCGGTCGCTTCCCTGCCGCGAGGCGTACGCGCCAGGTATCCTTCCTGAATGAGAAAGGGTTCGTACACCTCCTCTATGGTGCCCGGCTGCTCGCCTACGGCTATGGCAATGGTAGTTATTCCTACAGGGCCGCCCTTGAATTTTTCTATAATTGCGGTAAGAATACGGTTATCCATTTCATCAAGCCCGTTTTCATCTACGTTCAGCGCCTTCAGGGCGTACTGTGTGATGGGCAAATCGATTTTGCCCTTGCCTTTTACCTGCGCAAAATCGCGCACCCTGCGCAGCAGGGCGTTCGCGATACGCGGCGTTCCGCGGCTGCGCCGCGCTATTTCGAGCGATGCCTCGGTGTCTATTCCAATGTTCAGGATGCGGGCGGTGCGCAGCAATATCTTCTGGAGCAGGGCAGAATGGTAATAGTCGAGCCTGAAGTTGATGCCGAAGCGCGCACGCAGGGGTGCGGTAAGCAAGCCGGAACGGGTTGTGGCTCCTACCAGTGTAAAAGGATTCAGGTTGAGCTGCACGCTGCGGGCATTAGGTCCGGTATCGAGCATGATATCTATCCGGTAGTCTTCCATGGCAGAATAAAGGTATTCTTCCACAACGGGACTAAGGCGGTGTATTTCGTCAATAAAGAGTATGTCGAACGATTCTAGGTTGGTGAGCAGGCCCGCCAGGTCGCCCGGTTTTTCGAGTACCGGACCCGAGGTTATCCGTATATTCACATCCAGTTCAGATGCAATGATGTGTGCGAGGGTGGTTTTGCCGAGTCCGGGCGGTCCGTGGAGCAGTACATGGTCCAGGGCTTCTTCGCGGCTCTTGGCAGCCTGAACGAATATCTTCAGGTTTTCAACCACTTTTTCCTGCCCCGAAAAGTCATCGAATTCCCTCGGACGAAGTTCCTTCTCGGCTTCTTTCTCCGCCGTAGTCAGGCTTTCCTTTTCGGGATCGAGGTTTTGGTTCATTTCTGCAAAGATAAGAAAACGTAAAAATCAATTATCAGTTCACAGGGCTTGTCTGCGGCGCTGCCGTTTTTATAAGGCTGCGGTACCGGTCGCGGGCATCCTGCACGTAAAAACTACCGGGATAGTTGAGAATGATTTGCTTGTAGTAATCTGCCGCTTTATCTGCATTGTGCAGTTTTTTTTCTTCCAGCTGTCCAAGGAAAAATAAGGCTTTGTCGGGCAGCATGCCATCGGGGTATGTTTTTATTTCCTGTTCGTAGTATGCGGCGGCTTCGGCAAAGCTGCCTTTTTTAGCGGCTATGTCAGCTCGTAACAGGAGTGCTTCTTCTTTCAGCGACGACTCCGTATTCATGCGTCCGACAGAATCGAGCAGCAGCAGGGCCGAGTCTTCCAGGTTCCTGAAATGGAACAACATGGCGCGGGCATATACCAGCAGGGGCAGGGTATTGGCTGTATCCTGGGTATTGTCGGCAATAAGCAGCGATAAGGACATGGCATCGTTGGCGGTAAGTTTGGAGGTGGCCGCCTTCAGGATGTCGAGTTCTGCCTTGGCCCATTTAAAATTGCCTGTATAAAAGTAAATAAATGCATTTTTCAGATTGGCTTCTTCGCCTATCGGGTCGTGTTTGAACGATTCATGGATGCGGGAGTAAATCAGGGAGGCTTCCCATATTCTTCCTGCCGCTACTGTTGCACCGGCGAGTTCCATCTGGCACCGTGCGCGGGTTACGGCGTTCAGGCCGGGTATTGCTGCGGCGCGTGCAAGCATGGATATGGCGCTGTCGGGCTGGTTCAGGTAAAAGGCATCGAGGTGTGCCATATTCAGTATGAGGGGCACGGTTCCGGCATTCTCTCCCAATTCTGAAATGGTCTGCCGGTATCTGGTTTGCAGGTTGAGCAGCTGCGCGTTGGTATATGCACCTTCATCCATCAGCTTGGTGTACATCAGGTTGAGCTGTTCCACACGGGCCTGCGAATAGTAATCGCCTTTGCTTCCCAGGTCAATAACATATTGCAGGGCATCAATGGCAGGGGTATATGCCTGGTCGGCTGCACAGGTGCGGGCAAAAGCCATCAGCCTCCAGCCGCCTTCCCGGTTTCTGCGGTCGAGCGCTTTAACCTGTGTCAGGGCATCGGCGTAATTTTTCTCCTGAAGCAGCATCCATACGAGCATTTCCGAAAATATGGAGTTATCCGGATATCGCTGTACATAGCGCATCAGTTCTTTTTTTATGGCATTATTGCGGCTGATGTCGGCGTTTTCGCCTGCGTCATATTGCAGGGCGTCTTCCACTGTTTGCACAAACGAAGGTGAAATAAGCAGCGCCTCCAGGTAGCTGTCGGTCATTTTGGCAAAGTCGCCCATTTGTTTATATACCTCGCCTGTTTCAAAAAGGAAAGGATAGGCATCATGCAGCAGGCTCTTCCCTTTTTTATAAGTTGCGAGGGCATAGTCCCATTGCTTTATGCCCGAAAAGGCCTGACCCAGGGCGATTACCTCATCGCGGTCGGGCGGCAGCTTGCGTATGGCTTTGTCAAACGATTCGTTCATCTGTTTGTTATCGCCTTCCTGCTGATAGGCTGTTCCCATATCAAGCCATAGCACCAGGTTATCGGGCTGGCGCTTCATTTCCTTCTTAATTACCTTAATGGCTTGTTTATAGTCGTGGGTTTGATTCAGGCAATCGAGGTAGTTATGATAGATGTACGTTGAGGGTTTGGCATCGTACATTTTTTGGTAATAGGGTATTGCCTTGTCGTACTGCTTGTTCTGGTAATATTCGGTGGCAAGCTGCTCATTGCTCCAGTCCTGGGCGGCAGCCGGAATGAATGATAAACCAATGATCAAAAATAATAGGGCAAATATGTTGCGTATGCGGTTCATCAGCTGCGCATCGTCATTTTCAGATTCCCTGATGCCTGTTCAGGCGCCCGATAAGCGAATCGGCTTTTGGAGCCATCATATCATAGAACGGCATCTCCGTTTCTATCAGTTTGAAACTCTGCTGTGCGGTTTCCAGCAGTTCATCAGCCTTTTTCGTTTCGAGATTATAATATACGTTCACGCTGTCGGCGGGGATGCGGTTGTTTGCTATGTCGTGGCGCAGGTTTCTCAACTGTATGGCCGATTGTTTCATTACCGACATCAGTACCGGCTTTCTGCCTGAATACGTCTCCAGTTGCCACCGTATGCCGTTCAGTGTGCGCAATATTTCCGCGGCGCCTCTGCTGATGGTGTCTTTTTTATCAATCACATTGCTTTGCACCTGTTCTACGATAATAAAAACATGGTTGATATGGTTTCGGATAAGCACGCTGTCGCTCTTGGCAAGGGTGGCATTGGCGCTGTCGAGCAACAGGGCGAGGCTGTCAAGCGCCTTGGTTTTTTCAGGATGCCGGTTCCTGTTGGCACATGAGGTACCCAAAAGAGCAAAAATGGAAGGCAGGGCAAAAAGAAATATGTATCTGCTTACTTTTTTCATAAATGGGGATACTTTATTTACCGGGTTTTTTTTGATTCAATTATTTGTTTTTCGGAACCATTTGGAATGCAGGTGGTGTTTAATTCATCAGTTCATATATGCCTGCTGCGCCCTGTCCGGTTCCTACGCACATGGTAACCATGCCGTATTTAAGTTTACGGCGGCTCATTTCATTAAAAAGCTGTACCGACAGTTTTGCGCCTGTGCATCCGAGCGGGTGGCCTAAGGCAATGGCGCCGCCGTTTACATTTACTATTGCAGGGTTAAGTTCCAGTTTACGGATTACTGCCAGCGACTGCGATGCAAATGCCTCGTTCAGTTCAATGAGCTGTATGTCGCTTAATTTCATATTCGCCTGCTTGAGCGCTTTGGGTATTGCCTCGATAGGACCAACGCCCATAATGCGGGGTGGCACGCCGGCTGCGCTGAACGATACAAGCCGGGCAACAGGATTCAGCTTCAGTTCTTTCATTTTCTTCTCCGACATTACCATGACAAATGCCGCGCCGTCGCTCATCTGCGAGGAGTTACCTGCGGTTACACATCCGCCGGCGGCAAAGGCGGGTTTAAGCTTGGCAAGCATCTCGAGCGAGGTGTCTTCACGTGGTCCTTCATCGGTATCTACTACAAATTCCTTTGTTTTCTTTTTTCCTCCATCCATGTAATTTTCTGTCACCTTCACAGGCACTATGCCATCTTTAAACTTATTTTCCTTTATGGCTGCAAGGGCTTTCCGGTGCGATTCGAGGCTGAAGGCATCCTGATCGGAGCGCGATACCTCATATTCCTTGGCAACGGCTTCGGCCGTTAATCCCATATTGCGGTACCAGTCGGGATGTAGTGCCGCCACATCGGGATTAGGAACTACGCGCCACCCGCCCATAGGTATAAGCGACATGGACTCGGCTCCGCCGGCAATGATGCAGTCTGCCATGCCTGCCCTTATTTTTGCGGTAGCTATGGCAATGGTCTCCAGCCCGGAAGCACAGTAGCGGTTCACGGTCATGCCCGGTACTTTATCCGTGTCGAGCGCCATGAGGGATATTAGGCGCCCCATGTTCAAACCCTGTTCGGCTTCGGGCATGGCGTTGCCGACAATCACATCGTCAATGTCCTCATTTTTTAATTGAGGCACCGATGCCATAAGGTGACGAATCACCGTAACGGCGAGGTCATCGGGACGGGTGAAGCGGAACTTGCCGCGCGGGGCTTTGCCTACCGCTGTGCGGTATCCGGAGATGATGTATGCGTCCATAGGTTGGTTGTAAGTGGTAAGTTATACAGGGCTTATTTAAAAGATAAACTGGTAGACTTTAATAAATTAATATCCGTCACAGAGATTATAGCCTTACATTAATGCCCCAAACTCATCTATGCTCATCCAGGTAAGGAGTATGTTGAACAATATATTATTGTTTGGTCCAGTCCTCAAGTATGATTCCTTTGATGTATTTAAAGTGTTCGAAATTGTTTGTAACCATTACAAGACCGTTAGTAACTGCTGTTGCGCCTATTAATAAATCAAAATCATCAACTGTAATGCCCGATTGCCTTAACCTTGCTTTTTCCTTTGCATAAAAATCAATGGAATGAAATATTGGAAGAATTTTTATTCCACTTAAAAAAATATCAAGCGCCTTTTTATTATGAGCGACCCGTTGGCTGTTTTCAACTCCAAACTTTAGTTCAGCTAATGTTATTTCCGAAATAAAACAATTTTCAGGGTTTATTTTCCCGAACTTTCTATCAAGTGCAAATTTGCCTTTAATGAAATAAATGCAAATATTGGTATCTATAAGTTACTTTTTCAAATGT
>JABEUT010000185.1 GCA_013044305.1 Bacteroidia bacterium | reverse complement strand
CCGCAACAATAGAAATCCCGTTACCTGCACATTCAGGTATAGGATAGCTACCTTCGCACACTCACCTGATCTCCGGCGGGTACAACTTGGCAGTTGCGTGACAGATTGGTAGATTTAAGTTTACCGGGATGACCGTATCGGATGGGTCTGTCTGAATGAATATAATTCGGACAGGTTATTCTTACCCAGTAACGATAGCTTTAGTTTTCAGGCAGAATGTTTGTTCATAGCCAACCTTAACATAGTCATTGCTCTTATGGCGGCTGCATGTATGTTTCTTTCGCGTCTGTTAGGGAAAAGGAATCGGAGGCTTTGCACCTGCATCTTTGATGCCACCGCTATCCAAACTGTGCCAACAGGGTATTCAGCAGTACCGCCTCCCGGTCCGGCAAAGCCTGTGGTAGCTATGGCATAGTCGGTTTTCTGTAACTTCCTCACCCTTTCTGCCATCTCCTCCGCTACATTGGCCGACACTACCCCGTACCGTTCTATATTTTCAGGTTTTACGCCGAGCAGATTCACTTTTGTTTCGACCGTATATGCCACCACCGAGCCCTTGAAATACGCCGAACTGCCGTTAACAGACGTTATGCGGTGTGCCAGGTACCCGCCGGTGCAGCTCTCGGCCGTACTCAATGTTTCGCCGTTCTGAATCAATAGCTTACCGATAATTTCTTCCAGCGTATCATTGTCGTAACCATAAATATATTTACCGGCAAGGGCAATCAGCTCATCCACTTTGCATCCTGTCTTTTCCTTCAGGGTATTATAGTCGGTACCGCTGCTGCTTAATCGCAGCCTTACCATTTCGGCAGAAGGAAGGTAAGCGAGGGATATATTATCTTTTTGCAGGGTGTCTTCCCACGAGACTATTTTTTCGGCCAGGGCCGATTCTGCTATGCCGATAGTAAGGACAGTTTTGTTGTAGATGAAGGGTAAACTGAACTTCTGCTTAAGTCTGGGCAGCACCTCATCGCTCATCAGGGCTTTCATTTCATAAGGCACGCCCGGCAGCGAAACGAAAACCTTGCCGTTTATATCAAACCACATTCCGGGGGCGGTGCCCAGCTTGTTGTGCAGCACAGTGCAGTTTTCCGGCACTTCCGCCTGTGTGCGGTTTAATCCGTTAATGGGCCTGTTGTAAAGCTTCAGGTAGTTTTCTATGTCCTGCATTACCGATTCGTCGAAACGCAGTTTTGTTCCGAAATACCGCGCGAGGGTGTTCTTGGTAATGTCGTCGCGCGTTGGGCCCAGCCCGCCTGTAAGCAGTATGATGTCTGCCCTGCCTGCTGCTCCCTGCAACGCCTCGGTAATATCGCCGTCCTTATCGGAAACGGTTGTGAAGCGTTGCACCATTATACCGTTTTGGTTAAGCAAAGCCGCCATCCATGCGGAGTTGGTGTCTGCCACTTGCCCGATGAGTATTTCTTCCCCTATGGTAATTATTTCGGCTCGCATAGGTTAGCTAACGCTTGCGTGAATATTGTTGGCGCCGGCAACTTACCGTGCCGTGTTATAGAACGGAGTTTTGGTAACTGCCGCTTTTATAAGTTTGTCCCTTATCTTGATATAAATTTCTGTCCCCGGCTTCGCGAATTCTGTTTTTACATAACCCAGGCCTATGCCCTGCTGCAGCGAGGGAGACTGGGTGCCGGAGGTTACCACTCCTATATCGGTTCCTTGTGCATCGGTAATGGCATAGCCGTGGCGCGGAATGCCTTTGTCAATCATAGTAAAGCCCGCAAGCTTTCTCTTAACGCCTTTCTCCTTTTGTTCCTTTAATGCGGCGGAGTTGGTAAAGTCCTTGGTGAATTTTGTTATCCAGCCCAGACCGGCTTCAATGGGCGAAGTGGTGTCGTCAATATCGTTGCCATAAAGGCAGAAAGCCATTTCGAGGCGCAGAGTGTCGCGCGAGCCAAGCCCGATAGGCTTGATGCCTTCACTTTGACCTGCTTGCAGTATGGCATCCCAGATGGCAGGTGCCTGATTGTTTTTGCAGTAAATCTCAAACCCGCCGGCACCGGTATATCCGGTGTTGGAGATAATTACGCCGTCAAACCCGCAGAAAGTATCCACGGCAAAGGAATAGTAAGGTATTTCATTTAGCCTGCATGGGGTTAGCTTACTCAATACCGAGGCAGCCCGCGGCCCCTGCACAGCCATGAGCGAATACTCATCGGATACGTTTTTCATTTCGGCATGCTGCGTATTGTATGAAGATATCCACTTCCAGTCCTTTTCGATGTTGGAGGCGTTAACGACAAGCATATATGTATCGCTGCTCATCTTGTACACAATAAGGTCGTCCACTATACCGCCTGTGGTGTTCGGAAGGCACGAGTACTGCGCCTTGCCGGGTTGCAATACCGAGGCGTCGTTGGAGGTAACCCTCTGAATAAGGTCGAGCGCCTGCGGCCCTTTAACTATAAATTCGCCCATGTGCGAAACGTCAAATATGCCCACTTTTGTTCTTACGGTAAGGTGTTCATCGTTAAGTCCGCTATAGGATACAGGCATGTTGAAGCCTGCAAATTCGACCATCTTAGCTCCTAACGCAATGTGTTTTGATGTTAATGCAGTTGTTTTCATGATTTATTAAGGGATGTAATTTAATAATCGGGGTGGGTTATTTTATTCAAGCACTATGGGCGTTCAGGTTCTTATGTCAAATATGGAATTTACGCCAAATACCTTCTTCTGTGTCATAAATCCTTCGGCGTACTTTGCCCCTATCAGGTAACCGTAGTTGGAACAGCGTTCCCTTATGTGGGTAAGAAACTGCGGGGTGGAGAGCACCGTTTGCGGCTCTTTGGAATCGGGGTTATAAAACTGCGATCTGAATGCCTGTATCGCTTCCATCTTTTGCTCCATTTCGTCGGATATATCTACCAAAAAAGACGGCTCGAGGTTAAAATGCTGGAGATAAAAAAATATGCTGGCGGGACGGAATGGCTCCTGCCGCTTTCCCTTCCACTTCGATTCTATGTTCTTGAGCCCTGCATAAAAACAGGCGTCGGTTACCAGCTTCGAGGCGCGCTCATGGTCGGGGTGGCGCTCATAAGGGGGGTTGCACAGAACGATACGCGGACGGTATTCGCGCAGCGACTCAATAATCTTGAGCCTGTTGTGCTCGTCGTCCTTAAAGTAGCCGTCCATCATGCCGAGGCTTTCGCGGAATTCCACGCCCATTATCTTGGCGGCATCTTCCGCTTCCTTCAGCCTGATGCTTGCGTTGCCTCTTGTACCAAGCTGCCCTTCGGTAAGGTCAACCAGGCCGACCTTTTTGCCGGCTTTAACCGCCTTAACAATAGTGCCGGCGCAGGCAAGTTCAATATCGTCGGGGTGGGCGCCAAAGGCAAGAATATCTAATTCCATGATGGGGAAATTGTACCTGAAAAGAGGTGACAAAAGTAGGAAATTAAATGAAAAGAAAAAGGGTAGGCAGTTGTGATAACCGCTTACCGCATAAAGGTGACTCCTAT
>JABEUT010000184.1 GCA_013044305.1 Bacteroidia bacterium | reverse complement strand
TCCGTCCCGTTCGGATATATTATTTTCAGCACATTGGCATCGAGCTCCGACAGGGCACAGCAAATATCCTTACCGGTAAAGTGCTCCACCAAATAGACACCTATGGCAGAAGGGAATTTCAAAGTCTTTTCGCATGGTTCCTTTGTCAAGCTGTAGCCGCATTTTGTTACCCCGTTTAATTTGAACCGGAACACAGTAATACTGTCAAGTGTTATTTGCAACTCGCATACGCTGTCGCCCCGGCTAAGCCACAACCCCTGCAATTCGGCGTGCTTCAAATTCAGGTCGGCTGCCTGTGCATTTGCAAGCAAGCCTATTGCAAGTAAGGTAAGTGTTAAAATTAATCTGTGTAAATTGCGTAGCATGTTCAGTTATTTTCTACAAACATAAAGTTAACCATTTGTGTATTGTGAAGGGGATGTAAAAGTATCATTTTGTTTTAATTTGCCTTCACTACATAACACTGTCGGGTATCAGATCGCAGTACCAGAATCCACGTGCAGGCTTATGCCCGGCGGGCAGCGGAGGATGGTCTTCAGACAACTTCACTTCAAGCGGCTTGTAAACAATCTCGCCCTTTCCATACTTTACTGGCCTGGTAAAAACCGGGCCATCGAAACAAAAACTATGGAACTCACCGTTTTCACCACAGGGGTCAACGTTTACCGGAAATTTATGCAGAAGCGAGTTGGTGAATACTTCACCTGCATATTCCTTACCGAGGTATGCATCATTGGTGCAGCAAAGTACGGTTTTAAAACCAAGGGCTATAAATTCACGGGACAAAGGATTTGTTTCCTGCTTCCACAAAGGGTAAACTCCCGTAAATCCAGCCCTTGCAAGGTTCTTATCGCGATAAGCCCGCAAATCTTCCAGAAAAATATCTCCGAAAATGGCATAATGCACGCCTTCAGCTTTTTTTTGTTGAAGATATTTTTCCATTTTGCGTTCATATTCAGCATTGCTGCCTTCGCTCACATACATGATATCAAGCGGTATTCCAATACTTTCTGACTGCTTTTTAATCAGCTCCTGACGCACACCGTGCATGGACACACGCCTGTAAGCTTCGTTTACGGTGGTAAACAGGCTTACAACACGGTATTCCTTAGTCTGCAAGACTTTGTATAGTGCAAAAGCGGAGTCTTTTCCGCCGCTCCAGCAAAAAATGGCGTCATGCATTGGGCAAAGGGATGATATTGATTATAGCTATGTAAATATGAACGGAATTCGGATGACAATTGCAATAAAATCAATTGCTTGGCTTAAGTTTGCTGTATGTATCTATATCGGTAATATCGATGGCATTAAGTATTTGCATTACCCTTGCCTTTTCGTCATTGGGCGCCCCCGAAAAGATATTGGCAATTTCGGTGGCTTTGGCGTTAAAAAATAACTGTATGTTAAAATTGGCGGGCTTGTCATTATATACATCCTGTATAAGGTTAAGGGCATTATACACTTCGACTCTGCCTTTGGTGAAATCGGAATACATGATGTCGAGACCGAGCCGGTGATATTCATACCATGCCTTCCGGAGTGGCGCGTAATAGGTTTGATCCAAAACGTTGGTTACCATCCAGTAGCGTGTCTGGTCGCCGTCCTGCGGGTTCCAGCCTTTTTCTCCGGCAGGTTGCGCATTTGTTACTATGGTCTGTGCATTTAAAAAATATTTGGTGCCTCCTTCAAGCGAATAGGAATCATAATCGTAACCGATAATCATATAGGCATAAAAGGCAAGCAGCGATGTTATATTATCGGTATAGGTATTTATGTTGAAGTAAAGAGGCTGGTTGAGCTGGTACAGCAGGTGAATGTTATTATCCTGCCAGTTCATCATAGGGCTGTTATAGGATGTTTTATAAACCGGGCGGCGCGCCTGTATCTGCATGGTTGCATTCCAGTCTCCCATTGAGTTTTCGGCTGTAATGTTTATATAAATACTGCATTCTATCTTCTCCTGATTGGTGAAGTTATCGGATGTCCACTTGGTATTATTCATAAATTGGTAAATGGCATCCTTCATATTCCTGAATACGGCCTGTGCCGAAATATCCTGAACCTGCGGAGAAACAACATCAACAGAGGTACAGTTAAGCTCCTGCGCTGCCAGCCTTGGGAACGGCAAACCGAGAAAAATCATTAAAATAAAGAATCTGAAAATGTATTGCATTGAACCGGTAAATATCGTTTGCTTATCTATTCTTTGTTAGCTTAATAATGTAGGTAACAATATCTGTTGCCACATCAGTCTTTGGTTTTAACTCAAATTTATGGGTTTTATTATGTTTATCCATAATGGCAATGCGGTTCAAATCGCTACCCGGTCCAGCGCCTTTGTCTTGCAGTGAATTCAACACAATGGCATCCAGATTTTTTTTCTTCAATTTAAGCCTGGCATTTTCCTCTTCATTATCCGTTTCGAGCGCGAAGCCTATCAGCAACTGTTTTTCCTTTTTTACACTTCCCAGTTCTGCCAAAATATCGGGCGTAGGCTTTAAATTAAGGATGAGTGTGCGCCCTGACTTTTTTATCTTCTTACGCTCAACTTTTTCGGGCTCATAATCGGCAACCGCCGCCGCCATGATTGTAATATCGCTTTGCGGAAATACCCGGACACATGCCTTGCGCATTTCAGCTGCCGAGGTTACCGGTACAGTTGTAATGTTTTTATTCAATGTTTCTATTTGAACGGGGCCGTGTATCAGTGTTACTTTGGCGCCTTTGCGTGCAAGTTCCTCTGCTATTGCAAAGCCCATTTTACCTGAAGAATGATTGCCTATGAACCGAACAGGATCAATGGCCTCGAAGGTAGGCCCGGCGCTTACCAGGGCTTTTTTCCCTGATAAAGGTAATGTTCCGGCTTCAACTTTTTGGAGTAATGTTATAATGTCTTCGGGTTCTGCCATACGGCCTTCGCCGTGCAATCCGCTTGCGAGTTCACCGTTGGAGGCAGGTATTATCGTAATGTTATTTTTTTTGAGCGTCTCCAAATTACTTTTTACGGTAAAGTGGGAATACATCTCCCTGTCCATGGCAGGGGCAAGATAAACAGGGCATGGTGCAGACAGACAGATGGCAAGCAGCAGGTTGTCGCAGATACCCGATGCCATTTTGGCAATTGTATTGGCCGATGCCGGGGCAATAAGCACCAGATCGGCGCGGTTAGCCAGCTCTACATGATTGTTCCAGTTGCCGCCCGCGTCGCTGAACTTGCATAGCACAGGTTGTTTTGAAAGTACTGAAAAGGTAAGCGGTGTTACAAACTCTTCGGCTGCAGGGGTCATTACCACTTGCACTTTTGCTCCATTTTTTACTAAAAGCCTTGTAAGCAATGCGGCTTTATACGCAGCAATGCTCCCGGTTACACCGAGAATGACCGTTTTGCCTTTAAGTAACAAGTTTTTCCGGTATTACTCACTGCACGGGTGCAGTCTCGCTGCTGTCGCGGTAATAAATTTTATTCTCAATAAACTCCTGTGTGGCAATACTGGCGGGCTTGGGCAAGCGCTCGTACATCCTTGATATTTCAATTTGTTCGGCATTTTCATATACTTCTTCCAGGGTGTCTGTTTTGCTCGAGAACTCTTCCAGTTTGCTATCCAGTTCCTCCTTTATTTCCGAGCTTATCTGGTTTGCCCTTTTTGAAATGATGGCAATGGTTTTATAGATATTGCCTGTAGCATCCTCAAGCTTTCTGATATCTCTGGTTATTGTTGTTACCGGTGCATTGCTCTTTTTTACGTCCATGGCTGTTGATTTATGATTTAGAAATTAAGATTCATGTTTAGCTGTTCAATTCTTTTTTCATATGCAAAGCCTGATTACGAATAGATTCGGCGTTTTTCAGGTACTCGCTTTTAGGATAATTAACCACAAAGTTAGCATAATCATCGAGAACCTTTTGCAAGCGCTCCGGCCTTTCCTTTATAACGCTGTTGGCGGCGTACTTGTATTCCGCTTCAATAATAATGTAGGAGGCTTCCTCGCAGTACTTGCTGTCGGGGTAGGCCTTAATGTAATTTTTAAGCGCAACGCCTGCCGCATTATAGCTTTCAATAGTATAATACTGTTTGGCTATCTCAAAGTATTTCTTCTCCAGCTTGGCTCTAAGCAGATCGATGTATTTGTTGGATTCCTTAACGTGAACGCTGTTGGGGAAGTCATCGACAAACGACTGAAACGCTTCCATAGCTTTTTGAGTATCTGTCTGGTCGAGGCTATACACCGGCGAGAGCATATACTCGCAAAAGGCCCTCATAAAGTCGCATTCTTCGGCTCTTGGGGTATGGGGATAGGAATGGTAGTACTGGGCAAAATAGTATTGGGCCATTACATAGTCCTCAAGCCTGTAATTGGTATAGGCATAATAATAGGTTACGTCCTGCGCCTTATCAGTTCCGCGGTAAACCGACAGCAGCTCCTCAAATAAAGGCAGGGCTTTCAGGTAGCTGTCTGCTTTATAATAGGCTATTGCCGCGTTGAATTTGGCGGTAGGGTCGCTGCTCTTCTTTATCTTCTGAAAATCGCTGTTGCACGATGCAAGCAGCATGGAAGCAGTGAAACAAACAATGGCAGTTTTCCTGAAAAATCGGGTCATTTTGCTTTTATAAACGTGCAAAGATACAAAATAGTATTGGAATAGCGCCCACGCCGTTAATAGTCTCATTAATTGATGCTCACAGGCCGACACTTTGGATATTACCGAGTGCCTGCTTTTAAGGGCAAAGGAAAGCAGGTATTGCAGAATGGAAAATGGTTTTACGTTCCCTGTGCCGCCCGGGTGGAAGGTACAAAGCCAGTCGCCTAAATTGACAGATGCATATTTTTTACTTATTTTCATTCTTGCCGTTTTTTGCTGGTTCTTGCCGTATCTTGCCGAAATAGGGTGTGGGGGGGGGCGGCAAGGAAAAACTGCAAT
>JABEUT010000183.1 GCA_013044305.1 Bacteroidia bacterium | reverse complement strand
TGTTATTGTTGCGTTGGCATGTTATGTAATATATTCCGCATCGGGTACTGAACATGGCGACCACCTGTTCCGCTTTGCCCTGCTCACCTTCGCAATCGCACTTTTTTACGGTGTAATGTTCGTATTCCCGATTGGCGGCGCCGATATGCCTGTTGTTATATCGCTCCTTAACTCCTTTACCGGTCTGGCAGCAGCGGCAGGCGGTTTCCTGTATCACAATCAGGTAATGCTCACCGGCGGAATACTGGTAGGTTCGGCAGGTACCCTGCTTACCGTGGCCATGTGCAAAGGCATGAACAGGTCGCTCACCAATGTAATATTCGGAGCCTTTGGAAGCGGAGGAGCCACAGTTACTGCCGGAACCGGTTCCGCCACCGGCGGCACGGTAAAGGACATTTCCGTTAGCGATACTGCCATACTTATGAACTATTGCAAAAAGATGATTATTGTTCCGGGTTACGGTCTTGCTGTTGCCCAGGCACAGCACGTAATGCATGAATTAGAGTCTTTGCTCGAGGAACGCGGCGTGGATGTTAAGTATGCCATTCACCCTGTTGCCGGACGTATGCCCGGACACATGAACGTATTGCTTGCCGAAAGTAATGTGGACTACAGTAAACTGGTGGAAATGGAGAACATCAACCCCGAATTTGAAACTACCGATGTGGTGTTCGTTGTAGGCGCCAACGACGTGGTGAACCCGGCCGCAAAAACAAACCCCAGCAGCCCGATATACGGTATGCCCATACTGGAAGTGGAAAAGGCAAAGAGTATCATCATTAACAAGCGAAGCATGAGCGCCGGTTATGCAGGTATTGATAACGAGCTTTTTTACAACCCCAAAACAAGCATGCTGTTCGGCGATGCCAAAAAGGTGATTACAGATTTGGTGGCAGAACTGAAAACGATGTAATTGGTTCGTTTTTTTAGTAATACTTTTTTCATTGTTTTGTTTGCGGTTTTTTGTAACTTTGCATAATATAATAAAAGGCATGAAGCCTGATTATATAGAAGGTTATGATGAACGAGCTTATTTTTTTGATAGAAGAATCTCCCGAAGGGGGTTATACAGCAAGGGCGTTGGGAGAAGATATTTTTACCGAAGCCGATACAATGGAAGAATTGAAAAAGATGATTCGCGATGCCGTGTCGTGCCATTATGAAAAAAGCATTCTGCCTAAAATAATACGACTACATTTTGTGAAAGAGGAACTTCTGCCTTTATGAAGATTCCACGGGATTTATCGGGTACAGAACTGGTCAGGAAACTTAAGGACTTCGGGTACGTCCCGACAAGGCAAACAGGCAGCCACATACGGCTTACTACACAACAAAACGGCGAACATCATATTACCATACCCAATCATTCAAGTTTAAGAATAGGAACCCTGTCGTCAATACTTTCTGCTGTTGCAGACCATTTTTCTTTAAACAGAGAGGAGTTATTAAAAAAATTGTTTTGAATCAATAGTGTCCTAAATAGTTTTTTGCAACCTCAATGGGGGGCGCAAAAGGTACGATTAACAGAGTTAATTATTAGAGGATGCTTTAATGATGACCTAATGTTATACTTTGCAAACGGTTGCAAAAAAACCGAGCTTATAAAAATTAAGTATTCCGTACCGGCCGTATCCATTCAATAGTATGATTTTAAGTATGGGTTTGAGTACTGCGTATTTGATTCTTACCAGAAAAAGGCAGCGGAGTTTTTTCAGCCTCATATAGAATCGGAGCAAGGCAACATCTTCAATAAATACCGGGTCGTTTTGTACATAGGTAAGGATGCTGTAAAGATTGGCGAGCGCAGATTCAGTTTTGGCAAGAAACTCCTCATTGGTTTGCAATACTCCGTGCAGCACGGGGTTTTCAATATGTTTAACCTGAATGTTTCTTTTTTTTAGTTCGTAACCGAATAGGGTGTCTTCGTGCCCGTAGCTTTTAATGCGATTGTTGAACTGAATTGCCGACAGCATCGTTTTTTCAGCCATAAAATTATTGGTCATGAACGACCTGTACGGATGAGTTGAACGTACGGCCGCAGGCTTGCTTTCATTCCATCTGCCGTAATTGTAGTGCAGCCGGTAAGGTGCGGGAGGTTTTTCGGCAGCATATACACGCCCGCCGCAAACTACCTTTGCCTCTTTGCCTATTTCATTCATATAATTGGATAAAAATAGGGGTGAAATAATTACCGAATCGCAGTCAAGGAATAACAAGTAGTTATAACGGACATGCTTCAGAAACTCATTTCTTGTGCCGCTGCGCCCTATGTTTTCCGGCAATTGAACATACCTTACCTTATCGTTTTGCAGGCGCCCGTTTTCTGCCCTGTAATTTTCGGCGGAGCCGTCGTCAATCAAAACGATTTCGTATGGGAAGGCAAGGCCCTGCTGCCCGGCAAGCAGTGAATCTACAAGCGGTTTTACATTAAAATTGAATATAGGAATACAAACTGACAGCACGCGGACAATTTTTGCGCTATGGTAATCGGGCTCTGAAATCGGGCAAGAATCCCAATTTCATGGTAAAGATATTTAAATTACCTTTGCAAACCTGTTTAAAAAAGGATATGGCACGCATCAGGTTTCCCGACGGTAAAGTAAAAGAATACGCCGATGGCATTACAGCCCT
>JABEUT010000182.1 GCA_013044305.1 Bacteroidia bacterium | reverse complement strand
TAATATTTCACTAAGTTATTGAATATCAATAATATATGCACAACTTTTTTCATTTCTTATTAACAATTTTATCAACATTTAAACCGCACAACGGGTTATCTAATAAAATTGACTGGGTTCCGGTTTCAGGCGAATTTATTGCATCAGGTGGAGAACAATATATTATCATCGGAAGTTTTGATAGTATTTTGCACTTTGAATATTTGGGGTGGGGAGGTACCGCTTGGCCTAAGAGTTTCCCAAATACATATTATTATGTAGATGATGTTTCAGTACGAGAAATTACCTTTGCCAATGCAGGAAAAGATACAGAAATATGTAATGGAGATAAAGCGCTTATAGGAAAAGATAGTGCAGCAATGGGAGTAAGCTATAGCTGGCAGCCCACGGCGGGCTTAGCTAACCCCAATGCCGCACAAACCTACGCCTCACCTACAATAACTACAACTTATAGGCTTACAGTAAAAAATGATTCATTTCAGGTACATTCCTCACGGGGGTGTAAATGCCCCGATAGCGTAAGCAGTGATACGGTAACGGTATTTGTATGCCCGCCTGAAATATTTCCCGATAACATTTTTATCCCTACAGCCTTTTCTCCCAACGGCGACGGGCAGAATGATGTTTTACTGCCAAAAGGCAAGAACGTTGCAACCTTTTATATGGCTATATTTGACAGGTGGGGCAATAAGGTATTTGAGAGCCAAAGTATGAGCCAGGGCTGGGATGGTACCTACAATTACAAACCCATGGAGACGGGAACGTATGTGTATTATGCCGACGGAACTTATACCGATGGTAAAACATTCCACCGGAAAGGGAATATAACGCTGGTGAGGTGAAGTAAATTGTACCCTGCGTACCTTATGTGAATACCCTGTTAGTAAATTAAGGAATGATTAGCTCCGCTCAATAGGTTTATTCCGAAATTTGCAGACTGTAAGAACTATTATGGCAGAAACCAAATATACCGAAGAGAGCATCAGGTCGCTCGACTGGAAAGAGCACATCCGTTACCGTCCCGGAATGTATATAGGCAAGCTGGGCGACGGCTCATCGCCCGACGACGGCATATATGTGCTGCTAAAAGAGGTAATAGATAACGCCATTGATGAATTCACCATGGGGTACGGCAAAACCATTGATGTAATAATAAAAGATAAAACAGTAACCGTACGCGATTATGGCAGGGGAATACCACTCGGCAAGGTATTGGACTGCGTGGCAAAAATTAACACCGGCGCCAAATACGATTCGGAGGTTTTTAAAAAGGCCGTGGGGCTGAACGGGGTTGGAACCAAAGCCGTAAATGCCCTGTCAACCGCGTTCCGCGTGCAAAGCATACGCGAAGGGAAGACCAAAATAATAGATTTCAGAAAAGGCGATGTTGAAAAAAATCACAACATTTCCTCATGCCAGGATGACGAAGGAACTATCATCAGCTTTACCGCAGACGAAACAATCTTCCACAATTACCATTACCTGACGGAGCACGTAGAAAAAATGCTCTGGAATTACGCCTTTCTGAACACAGGCTTGAGGCTGAAGTTCAACGGGCAGAAGATAGAATCGGAAAAAGGGCTTTACGACCTGCTGGAACGTAATCTGAACGGCCCTGTCCTCTACCCTATCATACACCTGAAAGGCGCCGACATAGAGGTAGCCATGACGCACAGCGTTCAGCAATACAGCGAGGAATATTATTCCTTTGTGAACGGACAGCATACCACGCAGGGCGGCAGCCACCTCAATGCCTTCCGCGAAGCGGTGGTGAAGACCATACGTGAATTTTACAAGAAGAATTTTGAGGCGGCGGATATACGCAAATCCATAGTGGCGGCGGTGAGTATAAAGGTACAGGAGCCTGTTTTTGAGTCGCAGACAAAAACCAAACTGGGTTCGCAGGAGATGAGTCCCGGAGGAACCTCCATACGTACCTTCATAGGCGATTTTTTGAAAACGGAACTCGATAATTACCTGCATAAAAATGAAGCAGTGGCCGAGGCGCTGCTCAATAAGATAGTGCAGAGCGAAGAGGAGCGTAAGGCGCTATCGGGCATACAAAAACTTGCACGTGAAAGGGCGAAAAAAGCAGGCCTGTACAACAGGAAACTCCGCGACTGCAGGATACATTACCCCGATAACAACGAACGCCGGCTCGAAACCACATTGTTTATTACCGAGGGCGACTCGGCAAGCGGCTCCATTACAAAAGCGCGCGACCCCAACATACAGGGCGTATTCAGCCTTAAAGGCAAGCCGCTCAATACCTATTCGCTCACCAAAAAAATAGTATATGAAAATGAGGAGTTCAACCTCCTGCAAAACGCCCTTAATATAGAGGAGAGCATAGAGAACCTGCGTTACAACAACGTGGTAATTTCCACCGATGCCGATGTGGACGGTATGCATATCCGGTTACTCCTGCTTACCTTTTTCCTGCAGTTCTTCCCCGAAGTGGTGAAGAAAAACCACCTGTACATTCTCGAAACGCCGCTTTTCCGTGTGAGGAATAAAAAGGAAACCATTTACTGCTACTCGGAAATTGAAAAAATACAGGCCATAGAAAAGTTAGGCGTTAAGCCGGAAATAACCCGCTTTAAAGGGCTTGGTGAAATTTCGCCCGACGAGTTCAAATTCTTTATTGGAAAGGACATACGCCTGCAGCCTGTTGTATTGAGCCCGGATAAGTCAATAGAAGAACTGTTAAGCTATTATATGGGCAAAAATACCCCTGACCGGCAGGAGTTCATCATTTCCAACCTGAAGGTGGAGAAGGAAGAGCCTGTAGGGCTCGATGCATAAGGCCGCACCAGCCCATCCCTGTCTTTATTGGGCTATCTGGTAAAGTCGGCTTCGTAAATGTTGGTATTTCCCACATTGTCGGCAACTACCACTTTCAGATGGTGCCTGCCTGAAGTTACATGATTATCGAAGGTATAAGATATTATATCCTTTTTGGGATTGAATTCCATCAGTATCCAGCGCCCGTCGATATATGCATTGTAAGCGGCAATGCCGGAAAGGTTGTCGCTTATCTGCAATTCGATGGCGGCCGTCCTGCTCATATCCTTGTCCTTATAAATATTCACAGGTTTGATTATAGGGCGGGTAAGGTCAAGCATTACACTGAAATTGCCGAATGTTTTAGGGTGTGCCGTTATACTTCCGCTGTCGTAAACTCCGCCTACGGCCGATATTTTGGAGCCTTCCATTTGCACCACTACCGCCCTGCGCAGGAGTGAATCGGGCAGGGATGCAGGTATGGCAAGTTTAAGCGTGTAGCTGGTGTTAAGAGGGATATATTCGTTTAATACATGGTAAACCGGACAAATCGTGCGCTGGCTGTCGGCTTCAGCCGAGCAGTTGAACCGCAGGTTGCCGAAAACGGCTCCGGCAGGAATGTGAATGGCCATGCCCCGGTACCTGTAGTCAAACGCTTTTTTCCAGTTAATGGTTCCTCTGTATTTTACCGTATCATGAAAAATGCTTGCCGGCGCCGTTGCAGACCTAACATCAAACTGCATGGTGCTGCAGTTTCCCTGAAAGTCGCTCACGGCATACTTCAGGTGGTGTACCACTCCCTTACTGAACCTTATAATGCCCCGGTTGGTCAGTTTCCTGTATATGTCGAGCTTGTCGTTATCCTGAAGGAAGCTGTGTTCAAAGGTCTCATGCATCTTTTTGAAGGCTGCATAGTCCACATGCCCGTTCACATAGCGGATACTGGCAAAGCTTAGCCTATCCATACGCTGATAATAGAGGGTGTCTGTTCCGTCGGTCAGCACCTCGCTATATGGTCCGTTCCGGTTTTCGGAGCCTCTTGCCAGGTCATAAGTCCTTATTCCTATGCCTACGCATCCGCAGGCTTCCACTTCGCCTCCCGGGCAGGACAGGGCGTAGCCGTTGGCTTTGATGACCGTTTTCATATAAACCGGATTGTGGCTCCCGTTCACATCCGAAGAATCATTCAGCGGGTAAAAGCTTATGCCGGCAATGACCGGGGCAATACCGTCGGCAACAGAATAATCAAAGAGGAAAGGATTTAAAGGATCTTCGGTTTTATCATCCCTGATTTCGAAATGCAGATGCGGGCCTTCTGCGCCACCTGTGCTGCCCGAAAAGGCCACGGTATCACCTTTATTTACTGTAAACTCATCGGGCTTTGGGTACAGATCCACGGCAAACTTCTGCAGCTCGTATTGCTTATTTTTGACATAAGCGGCTATTTGGGCATTATACCTTGAGAGATGCCCGTAAACTGTAACAAAACCGTTCGGATGCCTGATGTACAGTGCGTGTCCGTACCCGTACGGCGACACATTGATGCGGCACACATAGCCTGCTGCGGCGGCGTGCACGGGAAGCCCCTCCCTGCTGTCGGTGCGTATATCGAGGCCGGTATGAAAATGGTTGCTGCGTATTTCCCCGAAGGTACCTGCCAGCGAAATAGGTATGTCAAGCGGATTAATAAAGTAGTGCTGCGGATACTTATCCTGCGAACGGGCAGGAAGTGTAAAAAATAAGAACAGAACAAGTGAAAAGCAATAATTAAGCCGTGTGATCATTGTGCCGCCTTTCATATCTGTTTACTCTGTTTTTTGTGCCAAAAGTAGGCATTTCCGCCGACAGCCGTTTTCCCGACGGGTAAAGGTATGCCGGAGTACTTTTCGCCTGGCAATAGGTATTTGTTTTGAGGTTAAATATCATCTAAATATCATTCTAATATCATGTACCTCCGCCTCCCCTATCCGTAATTTTGAGTGAAAACTAAGGACAAGGAAGTACGTCATTATAACCCATAAAATTACAAAGCCATGAAAACGAAGAGGAGGATATTATCGGCGCTGCTACTAATGATTGCGGGTATTTCACACACACAGCCGTATGCAGGTCATAAGTTGCAGCATGGAAACACCGGGACCGGCAGGAGTGAACGAAAACCTTGCTTTCTTTATATGAAAGGAACCATACAAAAAGACATGATGCGAAACAACGATAACCTGGTTTATATTAACCATGCGAGGGTAACCATGCTTAACAAAAAAACAAAGGACTCGGCTACGGTCTATTCGGATAGCGCCGGACTGGTGGAGATGAAGCTGCCGCTTGACGAGAACTTTGTCATCAGAATATCACGAAACGGATATGTAACAAAAATAATACAGG
>JABEUT010000181.1 GCA_013044305.1 Bacteroidia bacterium | reverse complement strand
GCACTACTATTGGCTACTACTATGCCACTATTTGCACCACTATTGGCTACTACTATGCCACTATTTGCACTACTATTGGCTACTACTATGCCGCTATTAGCACTACTATTGGCTACTACTATACCACTATTTGCACTACTATACCACTAATAGTGTTACTATTATGCCACTATATTGCACTAAATTTGCAGTATGAAAAAAAATAAAATTTTTGAAAGGTTGCAGCAGAATAAAATTTCCGATACTTTTTTGCCTGCATTTAGCGACAAGGATAAGGAAATACTTAACTTGCTCATACAGGGTAAAAGTTATACGGATATTCAAACCCTATTAAATGTATATCCGGCACAAATTGCATTGGTAGTAAAAAAATCCCTCGCAAAAATGCAACCTGCCGATTCAGTTAGGGTTACTGAACCTACGCAATCCGCCATTACTACCGAAAAAACTGATAAGGTTGCTGAACCCGCACAACCCGCTAAAACCCCCTACATACGTCATGGATTTAGACACCGATAAAACTGAACCCGCACAACCCGCTAATACCCCTGCAAACATAAATACTATGGGGGTAGGTATGTTAGGTACTTTCACATACCCGACAATACAGATAGGGTTGCTGAACATACGCAACCCGCTATTACTACCGAAAAAACTGATAAGATTACTGAACCTGCACAACCCGCTAATACCCCTGCAAACATAAATATTATGGGGGTAGGTATGGTAGGTATATCTTTTCATAGCCAACCGGCGCAAATGCGGAAAGGTTCACTTATTATGCTATAACTGCATAACCTTAATATCTCCTTATTCTTATTAACCCTTCTTTATTCCTAATTTTAGGTTTATGCGCCCATTGTGTATTTACAGGGGTTTTCAGATATAAAACTGCCACCTAAACTGCCACCTAAAAAGCAAAATGCCTTATAAGTATCTGACTTATAAGGCATTGACAATCAACTAAGTAGCCCGTAGGGGAATCGAACCCCTGTTTCCAGGATGAAAACCTGATGTCCTAACCCCTAGACGAACGGGCCGTTTTTTTCGGGGAGGCGCAAATATATAAATAATTCCTGTGCAGGTTTGGTTCCGGCTATTTTAAATTTGCCGGATTTAGAATACGGGTTAAAAAAATGCCCATTGAATAGATGTTTGGGCTTGGCCCCATTTATCTTAATACTGTATGGCACTGTTTGTCAGGCAGGCGGCAATGTATCAGTTTCGATAAACAAAAGCAGAAACCGCAAAGCAAGCAAAGAAATTTTACGCAAAGTACGCCGGGAAAATTAAAACTGAACCATGAGCAGGCAGGCTGATAACAGTAACCAATGAGAAAATTTTATATCTTTGAATAATGGGTAACCTGTTTTTTATATCTGCTCTCGCCTTTCCGCTCATCTTTTCGCCGGTAACCTCCGGCGACGGAACCTGCAACGGATACTTTCCGGTTAAGCAGGGAACCACTTATGAGATAAGCAATTATTCGCCTGCCGACAAACTTACCGGCACATCTAAATGCACCATTGAGGGTGTAGCCAACGCAGGCGATACAACTATACTTTCCATGCTGGGCAACTGGTATGATACCAAAGGGGTTCAGATATTCAGTACCCACTTCAAGGTAAAATGCACAGGCGGCCTGGTACTGCTTAACATGGAGGATATGGGCTTGCTGGATCCGAAGCAAACCTTTACCCAAAAAGGCAGCGTAACCATGCGGGGCGACTATCTTGACATACCCGGCAAGCCTGCACCCGGCGAGAAGTTAAAGAACGGAAAACTCATTATTTCGCTTGACGGAGGGCGAAAAAAGGACACAAACCGCTGGGTAATAACTTCGAAGCTTTGTAACCGCAGGATGGAAAAAAAGGAAACGGTAACCACTCCTGCCGGCACCTTCAGCTGCATAAAAATTACTTACGATGTATCCACCTATACCATATTCGACGTAAAATCGCATGTGGCTGAATGGTATGCTTTAAATACCGGAATGGTGCGGAGCGAAAGGTATTCGGAAGATGGGCAGTTGCAGGGTTACAGTGTGCTAACCTCCATTAGCGGGAATTAATAGCCCAAGGACAAAGCCATATCGAGGAGTGTTTTAGAGGTCTTCAGATTTCTGGTGGTAGCCCTTACCTTTAGCTTATTTTCAAAAAAGTTGTTGTTCAATTTTGTATTGCCATACCCTCCCGGGCAATAGATATACACCTGCCGCCCAATGATACGGAACTCGTCGGTCGGAACAGAGAATCCGCTTATTTTATTTATTTCATCAGGTTTCGGCGCGGATTCCATGTAGGTGATATAAAGGCTCTCCTCTTGCCTGCCATTATCTTTTAAAAACGGATTCCGGCTTATGGCTTGCTCCAATTCCTGCACATCCCTTGAAATGACCGGCACCTTTAACCCGAACCTTTTATAGATCCCTGATTCAAGTTTTACAGAAACCTCCTTCAGGTCTTCAAGGCCTGAACTAAAAACAATATTACCGCTCTGAATGAATGTATTTACCTTAGTGAACTTAAGACTGCCGCATAACGCTTTCAGGTCGGTCATGGCAAGTTTATTTTTGCCTCCCACATTTATTCCCCGCAAAAGTGAAATTACGGTTTTCAAGCCTTCTCGAGGTGTTTTTCCTCCTTCAATTTATTGGCAATGGCAACCTGCTGGGCAAGGTTACCTGCAATCTGGAGGAACGCTACAGCCTGCGGGGTGTCGCCTTGCAGAACCGCAGGACGGCCGGCATCGCCTGCCGCGCAGATACTTTCAACCAGAGGCACCTGACCAAGAAATGGCACCTTCAGTTCTTCGGCAAGGTTGCGGGCTCCGTCTTTTCCGAAAATAAAGTACTTGTTGTCCGGTAATTCGGCAGGGGTGAAATACGCCATGTTTTCTACTATACCGAGCACCGGAACGTGTATGTCTTTATGTCCGAACATATTTACGGCTTTGCGCACATCAGCCAGCGCTACCTTTTGCGGGGTGCTTACTATAACCGCTCCGGCAAGGGGTGCGCTGCCCACCAGCGACAACTGAATATCGCCTGTGCCGGGAGGCAGGTCTATAATCAGGTAGTCGAGTTCACCCCAGTCGGCATCGGTAATAAGTTGCACCATCGCCTTTGAAGCCATTGGCCCGCGCCAGGGCAAAGCCTGCGAAGCGCCTAAAAAGAAACCAATTGATAATAATTTAACACCGTACTGTTCTACCGGCACCATTATCGTCTTCCCGTCTCTTTCAACCAAATGGGGCTTCTCATTTTCCATGTCGAACATCAGGGGTACCGATGGGCCATAAATGTCGGCATCGAGCAATCCTACTTTAGCTCCTTTCATTGCCAGCCCAACAGCAATGTTCGATGCTACGGTGCTTTTTCCTACTCCGCCCTTTCCCGAGGCCACAGCAATTATATTCTTAACACCGGGCAAGGCAGCGCCCTTTTCCTTTTTTGGGCTTGTTACCTTTGCACTCATGTTCACTTTTACTTCGGCCTCCTTGTCAACATAATACACAATGGCGTTTACACATGCGCGGTGAATCATGTCTTTGAGCGGGCACGCCGGGGTTGTAAGCACAACGGTAAAGTTCACCTTTTTACCGTCAATGGCAATATCTTTTACCATGCCTAACGTTACTATATCCTGATTAAAATCGGGATCTATTACGTTCTTCAGGGCATCAAGAACCTGTTGTTCCGTTATCATATATTTTTTAATATTATTGTTACTTTAGAATTAACTGAATTCAGATGTAAAATTAGGCAAAATTACGGCAATCCATTCAGTTTTATTGCAGGAATTACAGGGATAATTCCTTTTCGGGATCCCAAAAAAGCATTTTGAAATTCACCACTGTATTCCGTTTTACCCGAATGCCTTCCGCCTTAAGCAGTTCCTCCATAAGAACAGGCGTGGCAAAATGCTGCCTGCCAGACAGTTCTCCATTGCGGTTTACCACACGATGCGCCGGAACAGGCGGGGTTTTAGAATGGCTTTGATTCATTGCCCATCCCACCAGCCTCGACGATTGAGGCGAGCCCAGGTACCTGGCAATGGAGCCATAATTTGTTACCCTGCCACGCGGAATCAGTCGTACTACCTCATATACCATTTCGTAAAAGTCACCCATCATACAGGATTTTTAAAAGCGGTTACTTATTATGCCTACCGCTATGCGCATCGCAATGTTATGGTTGTAATTTCGGGCCAGATGCCTACCCTGCCCGGATATGCAAGGTAGCCAAAGCCACGGTTCACATATAGGTATTTGCTGTTTTCCACATATAACCCTGCCCATCTCTTATAACGGAATTCCGCTGGCGAAAATCTTATTCCGGGCAATTCAAAACCAAACTGGAAGCCGTGGGTATGACCTGCCAGCGTCAATTCAATCATCCTTGGGTCATTCATCACTTTTTCCTCCCAGTGCGTGGGGTCGTGCGACAGCAATATTTTAAATGAATCGGGCGAGGTGCCTGCAAAAGCCTTATCCAGATCTCCATACTTGCTGAAACCTCCCCTGCCCCAGTTTTCAACACCTAAGAGTTCAATAGCGGCGGTGTCTTTTTGAATCCTGCAATTTTCGTTGCGCAAAAGATGAAATCCCAGTTCCTTATGTATGGTACACAGTTCTTCAAAATTAGCCTGCTTGGCTTCCGGGCTTGGCCACTGCGTGTAGTCGCCGTAATCGTGGTTGCCGAGTGCGGAATTTACCCCCATTGGCGCCTTTAATTTGCCGAACACATCCATCCAATCGTTCATTTCCGAAGAACGGAAATTTACCAGATCGCCTGTAAAGAACATGATATCGCTTTTCTGTTCGTTGGCAAGGGATACTCCATGCAATACTTGCTGCCTGTCGCCAAAGCTTCCCGAATGAATATCGGATAGCTGGGTAATCGTAAATCCGTCAAATTCCTTAGGCAGGCTTTTGAAAGCCAGTTGAACCCTGTGAACCTTATAATTGTATTTACCCTTAATCACTCCGTATATGCTTCCTGCAAAGGGGATTCCGGCTGTGAGGGCGGCTGCCTGACTTATAAACCTTCGTCTCTGCGGCAAAAAATTGTTTTGTTCACTGCTTTTCAATCCAGCTGTTTTTCTGCCAAACATAATGCCCCACCTTCCCATACGGTACAAGTCTTCGGCCAATAAAAATAAAGCGAATACTATTTTTGATGAAAACAGTGTTACAAAAAGGGTGATAAGTACTTTGAACAACATGCTGTTAAGTGTGTGCGAAAAAAGAAAGCTGATAACAAATGCCACGGCCAATCCGTAAAAAACCGTATTGAGCCCCATGTAAGCAAGGCGGATCATACGCCGGATACTCGCCGGAGCTTTAGACAGCGAACACCTGATGCCTTTGGCAACATATACATCAAGCAGCAAGGTTGAACCGAAGAATATAAACAAACCGATTAAAAAGCCACCAACGGGTGCAGCATGCATTCCATATTTTATCATCGCGTAAATGGTTAACCTGATTGTTTTTTTTATTTTCTTGTATTACACTTGATATCTCTTGCTTTCATTCCTGTTTTACAGAATGCTTTAATGTTTGCCGTTTCTGATAATGTACTGCATAAGGTGCTGATTCCTTTTTGCATGGCAGGAAGGACTTCAAATTACCGGAATAAATCTGCAATCGGCTGGTCAAATTCAGTTTCACCCGGCCGTACAAATATACCCCGATTTATATTATTAGGTTCACGGATGACCCATCAACCCGGCCATACGTTGCATTAATAAGTAATTACTTTTGATGATTATTCCTTGATAAATTTAAGGCTATGTACCTCCGAACCGTTATTTACCATAAGGAAATGAATACCCGGTGCAAGTGTGGCGGTGTTCAGCGAATATTCATGATTGGTGGAAGCGGCGCAGATAGATATTGTTGATGTGTAAACTACCCTTCCGCTTGCATCGGTTATGACAATATTCACTTCCCTGCCAAGGGAGGAGCAGATATATAAATGCGCGTTGGAGCAAACCGGATTCGGCATTATTATCAGGTTTTGTTTACTCCCGGTAACATCCACCGCCACTGGGTTGAAAGTACTTGTTTGTCCGTCGTAATCAATCTGCCGCAGCCGGTAATAGGATATTCCGGGAATGAGATTATTGTCAGTAAACGAATATGTTATTGAATTTGAAGTGGTGCCGTCGCCTTGCACGGTACCAGCCTGGGCCCAGCAATTGCCAGTGGCACTTCTTTCAACTATAAATTCCTTATTATTTGTTTGGGAGGCGACTGTCCATTGCACCAACACCGAATTAGCTGTCTGGTTATAGCATGCGCTGAATGAGGTAAGGATAATTGCCAGTGTGGAGTCTGCCTGTATCACGCACTGGCTCCGGCAGGAATATGGTTTTGCTGCTTTACATCTATTACAGACACTGCCAATAGCAGGGCTGGCCTGAAAAAGCACAGAAATAAAGAAAAATACTGTAAGTGTTTTACCAACCCTTCTTGCAGACATACACAAAGCATTAAAGTTTTATCAGGCACAATTGCGAAACTATACTCCGAACAGGAGGCAGGGCATGGTTCATGCCTCAAATAGGAATGTAAATGGGGTAAAAAGCAAAAAAAGTGTAACAAATCCAATTAGTCTTATTTTTGAATGCCACCATTCGGACAGGGAATTACCCCCCAACTTAATATGCCTACAAAAATAAAAACAGCTTTCCGGGAGAATCTGCTTATTGCCATTCTAACTGGTATTCTATATGCAAATTGGGCGTTTCAGCTATACCAGCGGCTAAAAGGTCCATATTCAAAAGAAAGCTGGCAGATAACAGAATGGCTTATCAACTACCGAGGCGGGTTTGTCCGCAGGGGATTGCCGGGCGAATTCCTTCTATGGCTTTACAATCACTTTTCTGTCGCTCCATATAACGCGATTATATTTTTATCTGCATTTTTTTACTTTGCCGTAGCCCTCTTCTTCCTTGCTTTATTTATTAAAAGAGGATATCCGCTGCTTATCCTGCCCTTAGTTTTCTTTTTAGGGGATCCGGTTCTGAACAACTTTGTTGTGAGAAAGGATCTTTTGCTTATCACTTTTTTCATTCTTGTCGTATATGTATTTCTAAAAAAACGTTTATAT
>JABEUT010000180.1 GCA_013044305.1 Bacteroidia bacterium | reverse complement strand
TAAGAGGTTCCTGTTTTCCAGGCAATTTTCGGAAAGTGAACAGCGTCGTTAAGGTTTACCGGAACATCATATCTCATCATTTCCGTCAGTATGTGTGAGATCATAAATGAGGCGTCTTCCGAAAAGAGGGGTATGGGTTTATACGAGGGTTCATTTTTGATGAACCTCGCAGGTTCATATTGCCCTTTGCAGGCAAGGGCCGTATATAGACCTGCAAGTTCGTACAATCTTATGCCGCATCCCCCCAGTACCAAAGAAAGACCCAGGTTCTTTTCCTGCTTTTTTAATGAATTACATCCTCCTTTTTCCAACATGGCGAGATAAGAATTCAGATCCATTTCATTCAGCATTTTCACCGCAGGTACATTGAGCGAATTCAACAATGCGTCTTCAACAGTTACTTTTCCTCTGTACATCCTGTCGTAGTCCTGCGGCTTATAACCGCTAAAATTGCACGGTACATCGTATAATATTGTTTTGGGGGTAACCAAACCTTCATCCATTGCCATTGCATACATAAACGGTTTCAGGGCGCTGCCCGGCGAGCGTATGGCATTCACTCCATCTACCTGCCCCTGATGCAGTGCATCGTTGAAGTCTGCAGAGCCTGCGTAGGCCACTACCGAGTGGTCGCGGTTGCGTATTACTATGGCTGCCGCATTGTTTATGTTCCACAATTTAAGTTTGTTGATATAGTCGGCTATTATCTGCTGTGTTCTTCTTTGAGTGTTAAAATCAATATAAGTGTATATATATGGCGTGTTTTTAAATTTAGCAAAAAGCCTGTTGCATAAATGGGGTGCAATATGGGGCAACTCTGCCCTTCTGGCATCAAGGGGCTCGGTTAATGCCTGGCTTATTTCTATTGAAGAGAATAAGCCTGCTTTTTTAAAACGTTGCAACCACCTGTTGCGCTCCATTTCAATTATGTTATTGTCAATACCAAGCCGGTAACGGTTGGGGTTGTTTGGTATAATCAGGAGTGTGGCTATTTCTGCGCTGCTTAAATTAATGGGCTGCCTGTGAAGGAAAATCATACTTGCCGCCTTAATGCCCTCCACATTTCCTCCATAGGGCAGCAGGTTAAAATACATTTCAAGAATCTGCTCCTTTGAGAACTTTCTCTCCAATTGCAGCGCCCTGAACATCTCTTTGAATTTATTCAGGAATGTACGTTTTTCGGGTTCCAGCATACGGGCTAACTGCATGGTTATTGTGGATGCCCCCGAAACAACCTTACCGGCGTGTATATCCTGAATGAAAGCCCGCATTACCGAAATCAGGTTTATGCCCGGATGGTAGAAAAAGTATTTATCTTCTTTGAATAAGAAGGCTTTTACCAGCCCCTCCGGTATATCTGCTTTGTTAATTTTAATTCTCCACTTTTCATCCTTGCTCAAATAGGCGTTCAAAACCGTACCATCGGATGCCAATATAACTGTGGAGTAATTCAGCCTTTCCAAGGGGAGGGGAAAGATCCTGTCGAGCAGACGGAAAGCAGCATAAGCAAATAGGAAAAGAATTAACAATACGGCAAGTAACTTTTTAAAATTCCTGCCCGTCGGGTGCTTTATCTGATAGATTCGCGACCTTAGATTTTTGAAGTATATAGGAACAGGCAGTTTCATGTTTTCTTTTTCGGAGGACTGAATACTATTAGCAAATGTAGCTAAACCGAAGCGTAGCGGAAACAGCACTTTTGTTTAAAGGATAACATCATTTTACGATTTATACAGTAGCATTTTCATCCTGATTATCTTATATTATCACTTGAGTTATAGTGCAATAATATATATATACCAAGAGTTATTTGCCTATAATCTTCATTTCTGTCCTTCTGTTTTTGGCTCTTCCTTCAGCGGTGTTGTTGTCCGCCACGGGTTTTGTTTGACCGTAGCCGATATAGGCGAGCCTGTCGGGGCTGATGTTTTTTGTAATCAGGTAATCATACACCGCCTTGGCTCTGTTTTTCGACAGGATAAGGTTATGCTGCGGAGAGCCTTCATTATCCGTGTGTCCTGAAATCTGAATTTTTACGCTCGGATTGGCAACAAGGAATGCAACAAGCTTATCCAGCTCCACCATTGACTCCGGTTTGAGCGTAAACTGATCGGTTTCAAAGAATACGTTCTTCAGCACGATGGCTGCGCCGGTATCAATGGGTTGCAGGGGCACATTCATTAAAAACGGATGATTTGCTGTAGCCTTTACATCCTTCAGAGAGTAGTTTTCCGAAAAGAACAAATACCCTTTACGCGATACATTCAGGGCATAATCCTTGTTCAGGGGGAGGCAGATGAGAAAAGTGCCGTCCACCGGCGCCGAAGCCGACTGCACCGCCACCTGTCCTGTTGCTAAATCGGTTAAATTGAACAGGGCTATAAGCGGCTTGCCTGTTTTTGCGTCGTACACCTTGCCTTTTGCATAAGTAACAGGTTGCGGACGGGCCGAATCGTACAGTTCGAAGGAATAGAAGTCGAGGCCGCCGAAGCCTCCCTCACGGTTTGATGAGAAGTAGGCGGTATGTCCGTTCGGATCAATAAGTATGCTGTTTTCGTCCTTGCTTGTATTTATCGGGTAGCCCAGGTTTTTAGGTATTCCCCACCTGCCGTTAGGGAGTCGCCGTGAGTAAAATATATCGAGCCCGCCCATTCCGGGATGCCCGTCGGAGCTGAAATACAGGGTTTGATTATCGGCGGCGATAAACACCGATTCTTCCCTGCCCGGCGTGTTGATGGTGTCGCTAAGTTTTTCGGGAACGCTCCAGAGTCCCGAATCGTTGAGCTGGGTCATGTAAATATCCTGGTTTTTTATACCGTGTGCTGTTTCAATTCCTCTTATAAAATATAGGGTTTTGCCATCGGGAGCAAGGCTGGGCTGCGTTTCCCAGTTGGCTGTGTTTACAGGGGCGCCGAGGTTTCGGCCGGGAGTCCATGAGTCTCCTATTTTAAAGGTATAGTACAGGTCGCAGCTGCCGTAACCGCCCTGCCTGTCGCATCCCGTATAAATAAGCAGATGCCCGTCGGCTGAAATAGTCGGGGCGCCTTCGTTCTCGGAGGTGTTTATCGGGGCGCCGAGGTTGGTTGCCTTTGTCCAGCTCCCGTCAATCTTATAGCTTACATAAAAATCTTCCTGATGTCCGTAAATATTGCTTTTATCCGGTATGTCGCGGGTAAAGAGAAACTCATCCCCGTCGGCGGTTATCGCCGGAAAGTATTCATCGTAAGGGCTGTTTATGTTTACACCCATATTTACCGGGTTGAAAGGTACGGGATGCTGCAATGCTGTTAGAGCATATTGGCAGTCGGCTATACCGAGACTGCTTGTAAATTGCATTCGCAGGTCTGATGAGGGATGAAGCATATAGGTTTGATAATCGGCGAGCGCATCCTGATAAAGGGCGCTGGATAGCTCAAGCCCGGCCACGGTAAAATAGAGCCTGTTATCGAAATGAGGATTGATGCGGAGCACTGCTTTTATCTCCCTGATGGCATCCGGATAATTGCCCTCGTCCTGATAAACATAGGCAAGCAGGCCGTGCGCTTCGGTAAACAGGCTGTCCTCATTTATGGCGTCTTTTAGTTCAGATTCGGCATTTGAGTTTTGGCGCAGGTCGTAAAAAATCTGGGCGGAGCGGTAATGCTTAATGGCTTTTTTGCTTTTGGTGGAAAGGGGTTGTTCCTGTGCCTGAAGGCTTGAAACAGCGGCGCCAATAAGGATAGCCGATAAATATAGTTTGCCGGAACAGATATATTTTCTCATAGATTTTATTATGTATCAAAGTTAATGTTTTTTAAAAACCTATGCTTCTCCAGGGTATTGAAACCCTTGACAGCTCTTCGGACTGCTGATCAGGGTAGAAATTACTTGGCGGGCAGTTTATAATGTTCACATAAAGCGGTTTGGGCTTTTGCGGCTGAACGGGGTAGCTGACAAGGTAGCGCAGGGCATCAATGGCGTGGTCGTGTTCTTTCACCGGAATTCTTGTGCGTTCGTGGTAGGTGTATTGCCGCAATTCTTTAATAAGGTTCAGGCTGTCGGCGGTAACGTATATTTTGCGCTGCAAGAGCATATTCAGTCCAAAGGCGATGCTGTCGGGTCCTTTAATACAAGGCTTAATGCCTGACCAGCCACGCGACATAAGGTAATTGATAGTTCTCGGCTCGCTGCAGTCGGCTATTGCCGGAGCGCCTAACTGAATGCCTGCGGACAGGGCTGCATTATAAATCTGGTCCAGTTGCAGATGTGTTTGGTAGAGCAGTTCCTTTACATAAAGGCAGCCGTTGTGCTGCCGCACTTCCACCATGGCGGTAGGGGAGTTGGTATAACCGAAGTCTATGCCGTAACCCAGCAGGCATCCGGCAGCCATGCACTCCGGAGGAAAAGCCTTGCATATATCCCAGTTGTTGAATACAAGCCCCTGTGCTTCGCCTGTTTCGCCCTCGCCGTACACGCGCCACCAGTTGGCGTCCCGCTGGCGCCGTTCAATATTCTTTATTTCGCCTTGCTGAAGGTGTGGGTTGTCGCGGTAAGTACTTTTTATCAGCATGTAATCGCTTTCTTTCAAAGAAGGGATAAGCTCTTGCTGCACCCAAAAGGAGCGCACGGGATTGAAGTCGAGGAAGGTTTTATAGCGGGTGCGCACATCCAGTTGCTGGAAAGCCTCATAAGAAACGTTATTGCACTCGTTAATAAAGAGGAGGTCGCGACGGGCGCCGCGCAGTTTAGAACCATTGTCGGCGCTGAAGAACTCCACGGTACTTTTCTTTACTTTCAGTTTGAAATCCGACTTATGCTCAATAAAGACATGCTCCAGATGTTCCTCTTCTATTATCCGCCTTGCATCACGCAGGGCGCCGCGCTTAAGATGCGGTATGCTTTCAGATACAATGAATATTACCGAGCCCTTGCTTTTGATGGCAAAAGAAAGCAAGTATTGCAAAATGGAATAGGTTTTTCCGCTCCCAGTGCCGCCCTGGTGGATAATATAACGCCTGTCGCCGGAATTGACAGATTCATATTTTTTGCTTATTTTCATCCTTGCCGTTTTATGCTGTTTCTTGCCGTTTATTGCCGGATTAGGGTG
>JABEUT010000179.1 GCA_013044305.1 Bacteroidia bacterium | reverse complement strand
GGGCATCTTTTGTCCTTCCAAACCCTGAAAGCCTTTTGAAATAAGCCACTGCCGTAAAAATTCTTTCGAAAGCTGGCGTTGCGCCTCGCCTTTTTTCTGCCTTTCCTCGTACCCGTCCTTGTAAAAATACCTGGATGAGTCGGGGGTATGTACTTCGTCTATGAGGTATATTTTATCGTTATGCAGGCCAAATTCGTATTTGGTATCAACGAGTATCAACCCTTGTTTGGCAGCCATTTCCGTACCTTTTTTGAACAGGGCGCGGGTGTAATGCTCCAGCATCTCATAATGCTCGCGGCTGATAAGGCCCATCTTGAGCAGTGTATCCTTTGATACATCCTCATCGTGCCCTACGTCGGCTTTGGTGGTAGGCGTTATTATTGGCTCGCGGAAGGCGTCGTTTTCATGCAATCCTTCAGACATTTTCATGCCGCATATTTCCCGCTTGCCGGCCTGGTATTCCCTCCAGGCATGGCCCGACAGGTAACCCCTTATCACCATTTCCACCTTAAAGGGTTCGCAAAATTTTCCAACGCTCACCATAGGGTGCGGCACCGATGTGATCCAGTTAGGCACTATGTCCGAAGTGGCTTTCATAAAATGGTGGGCTATCTGGTTCAGCACTTGTCCTTTATACGGTATGCCGCGGGGCAGCACCACGTCGAATGCCGAAACGCGGTCGGTAACCACTATTACCATCATTTCGTTGTTTATGTTGTATACATCGCGAACCTTGCCTTTGTAAAAGCTTTTTTGGTTCGGAAAATTAAAGTGGGTTGCAGTGAGTGTGTTCATTTTGGAAGGTATTTAGGGTTTGTTTTGTTTCAGGTTATCGTAAATGCGGAGTATCTTTTTCACCAGCCGGTGTCGCACCACATCGTCTTCATTCAGGAATATTATTTCTATGCCGTCCACCTTTTCGAACAGTCCTATTGCCTGAAAAAGCCCTGAAGGCTGGTGGCGCGGCAGGTCGCTTTGCGTAATATCGCCGGTTACTATAAACTTGGCTGCGGCACCCATGCGCGTCAGGAACATCTTCATCTGGTTCTCCGTGGCATTTTGCGCTTCGTCGAGTATTACAAAGGCGTGGTTGAGCGTTCTGCCGCGCATAAAGGCGAGCGGGGCTATCTCTATTATCTTGTTTTCAAGGTAACTTTCGAGTTTATCTGGCGGCAGCATATCGAACAGCGCGTCGTACAAAGGTTGAAGGTAGGGGTCTAATTTTTCCTTCAGGTCGCCGGGAAGAAAGCCGAGGTTCTCGCCAGCTTCCACGGCGGGGCGCGTGAGTATTATCTTTTTCACCTCCTTGTTCTTGAGTGCCTTTACCGCCAGCGCCACTGCCGTATAGGTTTTACCGCTGCCGGCAGGTCCTACTGCAAATACAAGGTCGTTTTTTGCCGTGCTTACCACCATGCGGCGCTGGTTGGGCGTGCGTGCTTTTACCACCAACCCGTTGTTGCCGTACACTATCACATCTTTTTCAGGGGCAGCTTCATAGGCTGCTTTACCCTCTTCTTCGCCACGCAGCAGCATCTCCAGGTCGGTTTCGGTTAGCGCCTGATGTTTTACATAGTGTTTTACCAGCAGGTGTATGGCCTTTTCAAACGACTCCAGTTCTTCGCTATTCCCTTTCACCTTTAACATATTACCGCGGGCTATAATTTTAAGCGCAGGAAAACGGTTCCTTATGATGTCCATTTTAGAATCGTTGACACCGTATAGTTCAACAGGGGGTATCTCTTTTAAAACTATTTCTTTTTCGGCTTGCATCCGCAGCAGATGATTTGAAGAAAAAAATTCGTTACAAAATTAGGCAAGAAATTTTATACTACTTTTGATACTCTGAAAACTTGTGAAAAGATTTCCACATAAAAAAGTGCCGCCAATGAAACGCAGTACCGCTGCCAATTTTGCCGGCTGCCGCCTTCAATGCCTGTAATTACACTTATATCCGACATGGGGGCTTCCGGCTACTATGCCGCAGTAATAAAGGCTTCCATTTTATCCGGTCTGCCCACGGCTTCAATCGTTGATATTACGCACAACATAGAGCCTTTCAATATACTTGACGCGGCTTTCGTACTGCGCAACGCCTACCGTAGTTTTGCCCCGGGTACTGTGCATCTGGTAGCCGTAGATGCGCCTGCCGAAGGCGAAAAGCATTTTGTTGCCCTGTCTTCCGGCGGGCATTACTTTGTAGGTATTGATAATGGTGTCTTCAGCCTTGCCCTTGCCGGAATGGAGGTGAAGGCTGTTGAAGTAAGTTCGTCGCCCGGTGTCCGCGGTGGTTTATTTCCCGCAGCGGGTATTTTGGCAAAGGCCGCCAGCAGGCTTGCCGCAGGCGAACCTCCGGAGGCCATAGGCAAGGAGTTCCCCGCCCTTAAGCGTCTTGCAGCATTGCAGCCTACCTATAACTCCGACCAAATTACCACGCAGATTGTTTACACCGATTCCTATGGTAACTGTTTCTGCAACCTCGATAAGTCTCTTTTTCTTGAGGTTGCTGCAGGCCGACGCTTTTTAATAGACATCAAGGGCTATACCATTGAAACCATTTCGGACAACTACGATCAGGTTCAGTCCGGCGATTTGCTTGCCATATTCTCCGATTCCGGTTTACTGAAGATTGCCCAGTCGTACGGAAATATTGCACAAATTCTGGGTTTGAAAAAGGACGACAGGATAATTATAACCTTTAACGCCTGATGCCATAGAACCCGCTTATGGCAATGCACAGGAGGCGTTGCGCCTATTTGCCGTTCTTTATTATTTTAAACTCGGTGCGGCGGTTTATGGCAAACTGCGCTTCGGTGCAATGCACGTTGGGGTCGCCACAGTCGTTCAGCAGATGTGTTTTTCCGAGCCCCTTGCCCGTTATCCTCTTTTTATCTGCGCCATGCGCCACCATATAAGCCACCGCGGCATCGGCGCGTTTCTGCGAAAGTTCCATATTGAACTCATCGGTTCCGCGCGGATCGGTATAGGCGAATAGTTCAATCCTTATCCCTTTGTTATCGTTCATTACCTTCACAACCTTGTCGAGCACGCGCGCCGCCGCGGGCAGTATATCCCACTTTTCGTAGTCGTAATAAATGTTTTCAATTATATCGAGGCTGTCTTTGGCCTTGCTTGTGTTTTTCAGGTTGAGCGCCACAATCCAGGGGTCGTAAACATATATGTTGCCCATGCCTCTTTTATCGGCGGCAAGCATCGCATACCTGAACTCACCCTTTCCCGGCACAAGTTCGTGCAGTATGTTGTTTTTGGAATCGGCTATATACAGTTTCTTCATTTTTGCAATCTTCGGGTCGTTCATATCCACCTGTATCATTCTTGTTTTGTCTTCGGGCAGGTTGGTAAAAGCGAAGGAGCCGTTGGCTGCCGTAGTGGCTGTTTGCAATACATTTCCGTTGTTGTCGGTTATGCTTACCCGAACATTTGCCAGCGGTTTTTTTTCATCCGACAAGAGCACATCATGCAGTTCAAGACGCAGTTGCGGGTCATCCACCATCATCTTCTGAAGGGCGGTGGTGTCGGAAGCCAGCACCTGGAACTGGAACTTGCCGTCGGCGCCCGCATAAAGCGTTTGCAGGGTATTGCCGTTCCTGTCGGTAAGGGTAATTTTTGTTTTCCCTGCAAACTTGGTATCCGAGGGCAGATCCACTTTAAACTTATAGTTCTCGTCGGGCGGCAGGTTAGCAAATACAAATGAGCCGAAGGCATTGGTGGATACGGTTTGAACAACGGTTCCGCTGCCGTTCATCAGGC
>JABEUT010000178.1 GCA_013044305.1 Bacteroidia bacterium | reverse complement strand
TATATAATTAGTTGCTAAAACACTAATTTTTATAGTGAACTTGCAACTTTTGGCGAATATTTCCGTAAAATAATGTAAATCAATCTAATAAATGCCTTTATTCGGTCAGTATATGTGTTAAATACGGTCAGTAATGAGTCGAAATACGACCGTATTTCGTATATTTGCCGACCGAATAAATAGACTGTAAAATGCCAAGACATAAGAAAGATATAGAGACAATTGTTCTGGAGTTCATAAAAGAACATCCGGATTGCCATTCAAAAGATATTTTGAAAGTGGCCAAGAAAGATATTGGGTCAACTACTCTAAAACTTCTGCTCCATAGGATGTTTAGAGAAAACCTAATTTCTGTGATTGGCAAAGGCAAGAATACAAAATACCAGATTAGTCCAGGTTATGAATTATTGCATAGCATTAGCGTTCGTGAATATTTTAAAAAGGAAATTGATGACAGAAAAATAAGAGATAGTTTTAATTATGAGTTGATAAATACAACACTGCACAATACACCTTTGTTCAGTGAGAAAGAGTACAAGCATCTTATAAATTTGCAAGATGAGTATAAACAAAACGCTTCAGTGCTTACCCCAACAGAATATAAGAAGGAGTTGGAACGCCTGGCAATTGATTTGATTTGGAAATCGTCCCAGATTGAAGGAAATACTTATTCCCTGTTGGAAACAGAGCGTTTAATTAAGGAACAAGAAGAGACCACTGGCAAAACCAGAGACGAAGCTACAATGATTTTAAATCATAAGGCTGCACTGGATTTTATTATCGCCAACCGGACATTTATTAATCCTCTGACAATACGTGCCATTGAAGATATTCATAGTTTATTGATAAAAGACTTACGTGTGGACCGGAACATACGCATCGGTAGAGTAGGTATTTCCGGTACAAATTATAAACCTTTGGATAATGAACATCAAATAAGAGAAGCTTTGCAAGACTTGTGTAATTTAATTAACGGACAAAAGGATGTTTTTTCTAAGGCCTTATTAGCTCTTTTGGTAATTTCATACATACAGCCATTTGCTGATGGCAACAAAAGAACCGCCAGGATAATAAGCAATGCGATATTAATGAATAACGAGTATTGCCCAATTTCGTTTCGAACCGTGGATACTATTGAATATAAACAAGCCATGCTCATATTTTACGAGCAAAATAATATTAGTGCTTTTAAAAATATTTTTATTGATCAGTTTGCATTTGCCGTGGAAACTTATTTCTAGGTCATTAAAGGAGTTTCTTCATTTGTTCTTATTACCGCTATACATTGTTTTAACTGCACAAAAGCAACGGCGCGGGTTAGGTGAGCTGATGCGAGTTTAGATAATACCGGCGGGCGATGAAAAAAAGCAGCCCCGGATAATTAATTGCCTATGGCCGTTAGCCTGTTTCTTATTCCCGCCAGGTATCCGGCAAGTCAATAGGATGATTCAGACTGAACCATTACCCTTTTTCAGTCCTTTAACCGGCATTACGGAGGATCCATTAACTTGATATTTAACAGCCGTCTTGCTGATTTTGGTCATGTTCGGCTCCCTTGTTTAGGTTTATTATAGCAATGGATGACCGGAAGGCAGATAACAATGCAATTCAGGCTATACTAACCAAACAAAAAAACCATTAACCTAAAACAATATGAAAAAGGAAGAGATAGAACACCTGCTTGGAGACCATGGCACGCCATGTGTTTCGATAATAGTTCCGGCGCATCATATTTCGGTGGACAGGCGTACCGATCCGCGTACCCTGTTTAATGCAGCCGTTGTTGCCAAAGAGATGTTAATTAAAAACTATCGCGGCGCTACCTTTCTGGCAGATGTAAATAAAAAAATAGACGATGCCGTGGAGCAGGAGGACTACATCCATACAGTTAACGGCATAGGCATATATGTTTCCCCTTCCGTATCCCAAACAGTGCAATTCAGCATCCCTGTTAAGGAAAAAGTAATTATCGGTCATTCGTTCGATTCGAGGGATTTGCTCTGCGAACTGGATAGCCTGCATGAATATCTTGTGCTGGCAATGAGCAGGAAATATATACGGCTGTACAAAGGCACGGGGGCTCATCTCGAAGAAATAAAAGACGGGGCTTTCCCCTTTATTTACGAGGAAACCTTTGAGTATTCAAGACCAAGCCTTGCCAGCTCATTTGGCGAAAACACGCTGAAAGGCGGGGAAATAGACAAATCGGAGCTGGTTGAAATACGGATGCAGGAGTTCATACGCCATGCCGACGCCGCCTGTGCAAAATACCTGACCGGCTCCCTTCCGCTCATAATTTCCGGCGATGCAAAAGCGCTTTCAGATTATATGGAAGTAACGAAACATTCCGGCAAAGTAACAGGCAAAGTGCCAGGCAGCTATTTCGATGCCGGTAAGCAGCTTGCACAGCTTGCCTGTCAGGTTTTTGAAGATAAAAAGCAGGAGAATAAAAAACAGTTGATTGCACGGGCGCGGGAATTTGTAGGAAAACGTCTGATAGCCGAAGGTATGGAGGAGGTTCAGCGCGCCGCCCTCGACGGACTGGGACTTAACCTGCTTGTGGAAAAAGATTTTGTTCATACGGCACAGGCCCTGAAAGGCGGCTTTGAAATATCGGATAACGGCAATGCGGCAGACCTTATTATCAGAAGCGTGATGGCTAAACAGGGCGAGGTTACATTCATGGAACCAGGCTCATTAAAAGAATTCAACGGCATAGCCCTCATGCTGCGGTACAACGACAGGTAAGAACATATCCTTAATAAAAAACGATGGATTGGTAATGCGGCTCCCCGCAGACAAGAGCCGTGCACCTGCTATGCAGGGTACTGCCATGTGCAGCATACATTACACGAATACAGTTAGCAAGCAGCTTTGTTTTCGGCGGTGTGTGTTACCGGCTTGCCTTCAGCACATAAAAAAAGGGGAGGATACATTTAAGTATCCTCCCCGATTCAGAAAAAGCAGTGGCGTTACAACTTAATTATCTTTTGTACACCAATCACTTCTCCATTTGCATTGATTATCCGCAGCAGGTACATTCCGTTCGGTTGTGTGCTTAGGTCGAGGCTGAATTGTAAGCCTTTCAGATTCCAGATGGAAAGTATCCTTTCGCCAAGTATATTGTACACTCCTGCATCATAAGTGCTTTCCGGCGCATAATTGGCAACATATACCTGAAAAAGCCCATGTGCAGGATTGGGGTAAACCGTTATGCTTCCCTGCGGCATGGTAAGATTGCTTACGGTTAGCGGCTGCGATTTGAACTGCACATTGTCTATCCTAAGCACTGAACCGATATGAGAAGGCAGCGGACCGTTGTTACCCGAATTAGAGGAACCGAAGGAAACAATTGCCGTGTCGGGCGTGCTAGGAACATTGATCTGCATGGCGGCATGCACCCACTGCCCGCTTGTATTGAACAGTGACATACCGGTGCCGGCAAAAGCAGTATCTTTTACAAAGTTTACATTCATCCAGGCGGTATCTATACCTGCGGGCGTGTATTTGTACCAGAAAGAGATGCTGTCCTGGGTTTGGGTGTAGGGATATCCGCCACGCGGGATGCAATGGTTACCGTTGCAGTTCCAGTAGCCAGTGCTTACCATTCCGGCGACAACCCTGCCCCTGTTGGAGTCGAATACCGTGTTCAGTTGTACGGACAGGTTGCCCGAGTGCCTGTCGTTGCTCCAGCGCACGGGGGGTTGCGGATACCAGCCGGCAGGCAAAAAGAAGGTATCTACCGGGTTCCAATTCTCAAAATCGCCGTTCAGCCTGGCCGGCTGCGACCCTACGCCGGTAAACGATACGCTGTCTATGGTAAATACGCTGCCCGGTTTGCCCGAATTGCTGTTTTTGTTTTTTATGTCGAAACTTGAACTGGTGGCGCCAAAAACAACCGTATCGGGAGTGGCCGCCAGTGCCGGGGAAAAGGTACCCGAATACAGTTTGAAGGTGCCCGACAATACATTCACTTTAAATACATAGGTTCCAATCACCGAGCCCGATTTTTTAAACCAGGCCATTACCATGGCGGAATCGGTAGTGGTGGTGGAGTATTTGTAATAAAAGCGGATGCCGGTGGGTTTTTGCGCGTAAGGTATCCCGCCATACACCGAGTTTTTGTCGGGGCTTCCGTCTACAATATACCCGAAAACGGTATCGCTGCCAATTGTTATGGTAGATAACTGCACGGCGTAACTGCCATGATAACCGGGGCTTACACGCACCTCGTTTGCGGTGTAGGTGAGTGCAGGAACCCCGCTAAGGTCGGCGTCGGAGCTTTGATAGTACTGCGGCTCCTGATAGGTGCCGTTGTTCCAGTTTTCGAACCCTCCGTTGGGAATGGCCTGCCCGAAGAGCCTGAACGACAATAATGTTGCCAAAACGAATAGATGTGTTTTCATG
>JABEUT010000177.1 GCA_013044305.1 Bacteroidia bacterium | reverse complement strand
TTGCCTACATTAGGCAGCCCTACGATACCACACTTTAAACTCAATTTATTTATTGTTTGGCGCAAAAATACTAAATAGAACTTTATGGAATGCGCTTCGCCGGCAAAGAGCAAGTACTCTATACCCGGAAGGTTTTATATTACAAAAGTCCGGCAGGCCCGTTTGGTTTTTTCATTATTTGTGATGTGCGCCCGCCTGCTTCCGCATTTTTTCAACATTCCGGTTCTTATTATCAACAAAGAGGATGAACAAGAAATAATTAAAATACTTTTGGGCTTAAATGAAAAATGAAGAGTTAAAAAGAATTTGCCCGCAGGTAAGGCGCGACATTCTGCGTATGACCCATGCCGTGCAATCGGGGCACCCGGGAGGTTCGCTCGGATGCACAGAGTATTTTGTGGCAATGTATTATGAAATACTGCGCTGCAACCCGTCGGCATTTAAAATGGACGGAATAAATGAAGACCTGTTCTTTCTGTCAAACGGGCATATTTCGCCTGTATGGTACAGCGTACTTGCGCACCGCGGTTTTTTTCCTGTAAAGGAATTGGCCACGTTCCGTAAAATCAATTCGCGCCTTCAGGGGCACCCTGCCACAGCCGAAGCGCTGCCGGGCGTGCGCGTGGCTTCAGGATCGCTGGGGCAGGGCCTGTCGGTAGCCGCAGGAGCAGCCCTTGCCAAGAAGCTGAACAACGACCCCTGCCTGGTTTACAGCCTGCACGGCGACGGAGAATTGCAGGAAGGACAGATATGGGAGGCAGCTATGTTCGCGGCGGCAAAAAAGATAGACAACCTTATTTCGACCATTGATGTGAACAACGCTCAAATTGACGGACGCACCACTGACGTGCTCAATCTTGGCGACCTGAAAGCCAAATGGCAGGCCTTTGGATGGAATGTGATGGAAATGAACGGGAATGTAATAGAGGAGGTGATTTCAACAATCAAAAATGCCCAACAGCTTACGGGTAAAGGCAAGCCTGTGATGATACTGATGAAAACGCTGATGGGCAAAGGAGTGGACTTTATGGAGGATAACTACAAATGGCATGGCTCGGCTCCCGATAACGCACAATTGCAGAAAGCCCTGTCGCAGCTTGAAGAAACATTAGGAGATTACTAAAAAAACGGCATATAAAATTAATTATAGTTATCGCCGGCTACCGGCGCACAATCAATGAATACTACATATAAATACAGCGAACAGAAAGATACACGCTCCGGTTTTGGAGCAGGCTTACTGGAACTCGGCAGAAAGAATAACCGTGTAACTGCCCTTTGCGCCGATCTTACAGGCTCCCTTAAAATGGATGCCTTCGCCAAAGAATTCCCAAACCGGTTTTTTCAAACAGGCATAGCCGAAGCCAATATGATGGGCCTTGCGGCAGGGCTCACCATAGGAGGCTACATTCCTTTTACAGGAACATTTGCCAACTTTTCCACCGGCAGGGTGTACGATCAAATACGTCAGTCCATTGCCTATTCCGGAAAAAATGTGAAGATATGCGCCTCGCATGCCGGACTAACACTGGGCGAAGACGGAGCTACCCATCAGATACTCGAAGACATAGGATTAATGAAGATGCTGCCGGGCATGACCGTAATAAATACCTGCGACTACAACCAGACAAAGGCCGCCACCCTTGCCATTGCAGACATGCAAGGCCCGGTATATCTCCGGTTCGGCAGGCCGGCGGTGCCTGTGTTCACCGATCCGGCACAGAGGTTTGAAATAGGCAAGGCCATTGTCTTCACCGAAGGTTCGGATGTATCTGTTTTTGCCACCGGACACATGGTATGGAAAGCCATAGAAGCCGCTATGGCCCTTGAAGCCAAAGGTATATCGGCAGAAGTGATAAACATACACACCATAAAGCCGATAGATGCTCCTGCCATTATCAGATCCGTAAAAAAAACCGGCTGCGCCGTTACTGCGGAGGAACACCAGATGAACGGCGGCCTCGGCGACAGCATAGCCCAGATCCTGGCACGGCAGCAGCCCAGCCCTCTGGAAATGGTTGCCGTTAACGACTCCTTCGGAGAAAGCGGCACGCCAGACGAACTTATGCGCAAATACAAACTTGATACTCCTGATATTATAAATGCCGCTGAAAGAGCCATTGCCCGCAAAATGGCAAAGTGAAGCGCGGCAACGAATAACCTAATCGCTGACTGCCCGTGCGGGGCAGGCGCACAGGGCACCAGCAAACCGTATAAAACCTGATGAATAGCGAAGCGGTAATAATTGAAGCCATACTTGCCGCACCGGTTGACAAGGTGTGGAAAGCCATTACAGACGAGCGGCAAATGAGACAATGGTATTTTAATGTTTCGGCTTTCAAACCCAAGGCCGGATTCGAGTTTACGTTCGAGGGACCTGTAAACGGTAAAGCCTTTACCCACCGCTGCAGGGTAACCGCCGCCGAGGCCTACAAAAAACTCGCCTATATCTGGAAATATGAAGGGCACAGCGGTGAATCGCTGGTAACCTTTGAGCTGTATCCAGGAGGCAACACCACGCGGATAAAGCTCACCCATTCGGGAACAGAGTCATTCCCGGAAGAAATAAGCAATTCCGGAAGAGAATACTTTGTGCAGCTCTGGGATCAGCTCATGAATAAATCACTGCCTGAATTTTTAATTAAATAGACCCCTTGCATAATTAAATACATAAATAATAACATTAA
>JABEUT010000176.1 GCA_013044305.1 Bacteroidia bacterium | reverse complement strand
TACCACGGCTGTATCATTGAAAGATAAGGGCGGGGTAAAAATCGTGCTTGGCGGTGTCGACCCTAAACCTGTGGTGATAGAAGGTTCGGGAGCAGATGATGAGGAGGATATGATTCAGAAGGCTGTGAAGAAAGCGCGAATCGTTGAAAACGACTCTTACTCGCGGCTTTACCGCAAAAAAATGATCTCCGTCTATTTAAAACGGAGTTTTGAGGAACTAAGGCAGAAGTCAGGTTGCTGAATCATAATTCGGATAAGCGAAATAATGGATGCACCTATCAATACTCCCGCTTTAAAGGATTCATTCGGAAGGGTTCATACCTATTTGAGATTTTCAATCATCCCGTTCTGTAATTTAAAATGCATCTATTGTATGCCGGGCAAAGGGGAGAGAAAAGCCTTGCCCTGCGCGCACCTTACGCCCGCAGATATACATGGAATTTGTAAAGAATTTGTAAAAATGGGCATAAAAAAAATAAGACTGACAGGCGGCGAACCATTGCTGCACCGGCAGATAGGAACTATACTGAATGATTTGTCGCAATTGCCTGTAGAGCTTGCCATAACCACCAACGGCATCTTCCTCGATAAATTTCCGGAGCTGATGAAGGGGAATAGCAAGATACAGGCAAATGTAAGCCTTGATACGCTAGACCGAAAAAAGTTTTTCCTCATCACCAAAGGCGATTATTTTGATAAAGTAAACGAGAACATCAACCGTATGCTTAACAACGGACTTGAGGTAAAGCTGAACATTGTGGTAATTCGGAATGTGAACGACGATGAGATTATAAATTTTATAAATTATACCGAGGATAAAAAGGTGGAAGTGCGTTTCATCGAATTCATGCCTTTCAGGAATAACGGCTGGAATTGGGCGAACGGGGTTGCCTTTGATGAACTGATGCACCGCACGATAAGAAAATATTTCGGCGGCAGGGTTCTTAAGCTGAAAGATGAGGCGAGCGATACGGCGGAAAAATATAGGATAAGGGATTTTGCCGGACGGTTTGCTTTTATAAGCACTGTGAGCAAACCATTCTGTGAACACTGTAACCGGCTACGTATAACCGCTGACGGCAAGCTTAAAAATTGCCTGTTTTCACAGGCGGAAACAGACCTGATAGGTCCTTATAGAAGTGGAGAGGATATAGTTCCGCTTATTATCGAGTCGGTATATAGTAAAAAAGCGGTGCGGGGAGGAATGGAAGATTTTTCAGATTTTGCCGACCCTTTAAGGAATCAAAAGAACAGGAGTATGGCTGACATAGGCGGGTGATTGCCCGGTACCGTTTATGAGGAGGTGTTCCGCTTCCAGGAGTATGACTTATCATTGTGCAATTCCCTGCCCCATACTGGAAGTTTTTTTTTAATTTCCTCAACCATTTCAATACAGCCACCGGCAGCTTCTTTCCGGTGCTTAGCCGAGGCGAAAACCATCAGGCAAATTTCGCCTGTTCTTACAATGCCGAGGCTGTGGTACGCCTCCAGACCAATGAGTTTGTATTGTTTGCATATCCGTTTGCGAATACGTTCGTATTCCTTGTTTGCCAGTTCAGGATATGCGGTAAATTCAATGGCAATTGTTTTTTTTGCCTGCTTTCTGTCGGCTCTTACCTGGCCAAGGAAAATATGATGCCCTCCGACCGTATCGGTCTTCCCCAGCTTTTTTAAAATACCCGAAACCAATTCGGGTATCACTGCCCCTTGTATAAATAGCGGGGAGCCCTTGAGTCTTTTTTTGCTTGCTCTAATGGTATTTTGTTTCATCATTTATCCTCCTGAATAGGGCGGCACCAGCGCAACTGTGTCATCTTTCCCAATCTTTTCGGAGTGCTTTGCTATCCTGTCGTTCACCGCCAATGCAAAGACCTGCTTTTTCAAAGGCGGGTATTCGCAAATAATCCATTGCAGCAATGTAGCGCAGTCTCCGGCAAAGTCCTTTTCGATCTGGGCGGCGCCTGTTATATCCCTAAGTTTTCCGTAAAACCGTATTTTCATCTCTGTTCTTTCAGCCGATTATAAGTTTAATGCTTGCTATCAATAAAACCAGCCCCAGCAGCCTTCTTATAACTGTGTGGTTCAATTTTCTGCTTCCCAGATATGAACCCGTGAAGCCTCCCAAAACGGCAATGACAAGCAAGGGCAGCACCAGGGCAGGTATTTTTATGCCAAGCGACAAGTCGCTGATGATGCCGGCAATAGAGTTAACTAAGATGAACAAAGCCGATGTTGCGGCAGTCTCCTTGGCATCAGCCCAGCCACACAGCAATATGAGAGGACTTAATAAAATGCCGCCTCCTATGCCAATCATGCCAGAGAAGAGACCTATTGCTGCGCCGATTGCCAGCGAGAACCATACACTGGGGTTGCGCGTTATCGCGCTTTTTTTATTTACGAACAAAATCAGGCTTACGGCGGAAATGAGCAGGAGCCAGCCGAGCACAATTCTGTAAGTATGGGTGTTCAGGTAAATCAATGCGCCGATGAACGAAGCGGGAACGGAGCCGATGGCAAAAGGTATGAAGAATTTCATTTTGAAATAGCCCGATCGGTAGTAGTGGTAAAACGCCACGCCCGACACAATGATATTAAGCGAAAGCGCCGAGATTTTGGAAACGCCGGGGGCAAAGCCCAGAAAGGTCATGACCATTAAATAACCGCTGGCCCCGCCATGACCCACCGATGAATAGAGAAACGCTACCACGAAAAAAAGCATGGCAAAAAACAGATATGTCCAGGTTATTTCCAAGGGCCAACTTATTCATACAAAGGTCTTTGATATAGGCGGTTTTATATATGATTGAGGTCATACATTGCTGATAAAATCAGCTATGTCGTTTCGCAGTAATAAGATAATTTATGTTGGATAGGCAATGCTTTTTACTCTCCGCCACATTTTAATTTTATATGGAAATCAAAACTTAAAGAAAAAAGATAAATGTACATATAACCCCAAAATTTCTGTTGTGATGCTTTCCTCACAGGATAAAATTGAAGTAGTTAAAAGCTGCATGCATCACATGGCTTATGATTATGCGGTAAAAAGCGAAACTGCCTCCACACGGCTTAAAAATATCATTACCAACATCTCTTATTTTAAAAAAATGGAGAAGACCTTGAGTTGGTATATGAACAGGATGTAATTCCTCCTTCCCAATTTTAATATGTGATGTATGCAACTCTTTTCCAGGAGTATGTAACGCATTAAGGCTTTAGTTACGGCACCTTTGCATCGTGAAAATTACTTCACAATTAAAACAAAGAAAATGAAATCAAACAAAACATTCATGGCCTTTACAATAGTATCGGCAATCTTAATAGCAGGGTGTAAAAAGGATACAACTACTACACCTGCACCTGTCTCAACTAAAATTGTAATACCCAATCAGAACACTGTTCAGGCATCAGTTATATTGGGAGGAGCATCTACTTTTTCAATCCTGGCAGGTTCAACAGTTACAAGTACAGGGGCAACAACTATAACCGGAGACCTTGGCTTAAGTCCGGGTTCCTCTATAAGCGGATTCCCACCGGCTACCGTGACCGGTACTAAACACATCGACGATACTGTAGCTGCCGTAGCAAAACGGGCTCTTGTTACCGCATACAATGATGCAGCAGGAAGAACATGCCCGGATATGGTAACCTTATCAGGAAATATTGGCGGAATTATTCTAACCCCGGGGTTATATAAGTCAACCTCCTCACTGGCCATATCATCCGGAGACCTTACATTTGATGCAAAAGGGAATAGTAATGCTGTATTTATTATACAGATAGCATCCACCCTTACTACTACCTCGGGCCGTCAGGTTATCTTAGTCAATGGCGCATCAGCATCTAATATCTTTTGGCAGGTAGGCAGTTCCGCAACCTTTGGAACCACATCTGTATTTAAGGGAACCATTTTTGCAATGCAGTCGATTACCTTCAATACCGGAGCAACACTTGATGGCAAAGCACTTGCCAGAACAGGCGGAGTTACAATGGCCACGAATGCAATTGTAATACAATAGATAGTATAAAGCTTCTTAAAGGGTGATGCTTTAATAGCATCACCCTTTTTTTGCTATAAAGTATATCTGAATAAGCATACCTGATATGTATGAACTGTGTAACTCTTCTGGTTAGCTATGTAACAGCCTTCGCAGTCATCGGTTGCACCTTTGCAAAGTGAAAATTAATTCACAATTAAATTCAAATATATCATGAAAAAACTAATTCCTTTCGGCACTGTCTGCATACTTGCATGTATGGCACTTTCGTCCTGCAATTCAAGCTTTGAAATAACAAAACGTCGCTATAATAAGGGCTATTATATTGACCATTCCAGTAAAAAGGAAATATCGTTTGTTACGAAAGAAAAAACTACCCAGGTTAAAAATACGACACCTTCATATCCTCTTCAATCCTTAACAGGACAAAAAAGTATGGTTAGCACTACTATTCCAATGTCAGCAAAAGCTAATACTGTTATAACAAAGATTGAAAAACAAGGTAATAAAACAGTTATAGCGACCAATACGAGGCAAATAATGAACAATTTGCCAACAACTACTGAAACTTCTTCAGTGCAAACAGTGTCATCTACTCTAAATAGTATAACCGACGATGGAGACAATCATTCCAGAGGAGATGGATTGAGCCTGTTCTGGTTAATTATACTTATAATTTTGATAGTTTGGGCAATTGGTCTGTTAGCAGGCGGATTTGGCTTAGGCGGACTTATTAATATCCTGCTAGTAATAGCTCTTATATTATTGATACTATGGTTATTGAGGATTGTATAAT
>JABEUT010000175.1 GCA_013044305.1 Bacteroidia bacterium | reverse complement strand
CCAATAGCATAAATGTAAGTCTGTCCAATGGAGCGATATTGTACCAAAACACCCCCAACCCATTCAGCGACGGAGGTACGCGAATCAGCTACTTCCTGCCCGAAAATACTATGGGCGCTACTATGGTATTCTACGATATGTATGGCAACAAGTTGCAGGAAACGCCACTCACCCAATCAGGCATGGGAGTAATCAATCTTAACCCAACCCGGTTAAGCAATGGCATTTACACTTATTCCCTCGTAATCAATGGTACGGTAGTCGATACCAAAAAGATGGTATTTAGCAAGTAATTTAAATACCCCTGCTGCCTTTATCAGGCGTCAATATTTGCATAGCGTGCGTTTTTCTCAATAAAGTCGCGGCGCGGGGCCACATCGTCGCCCATGAGCATGGAGAATATCCTGTCGGCTTCAGCGGCGCTTTCAATGGTAACCTTGCGCAGCTTGCGCGTTTCGGGGTTTATGGTCGTTTCCCATAGCTGTTCGGCGTTCATTTCGCCCAAGCCCTTGTAACGCTGAACTCCGGCCGTATCCTTGCCGCCTTTGCTTATTTCCTTAATGGCGGTGTCGCGCTCTTCCTCGGTCCAGCAGTAGCGCTGGTCCTTACCTTTCTTAACAAGGTATAGGGGCGGAGTGGCTATATAGATATGGCCCTGCTCAACCAGCTCCTTCATGTGCCGGAAGAAGAAGGTGAGTATAAGGGTGGTAATGTGGCTGCCGTCCACGTCGGCATCGCACATGATGATTATTTTGTGGTAGCGGAGCTTTTCAATATTGAGCGCCCTCTCGTCTTCTGGCGTGCCTTTGAAAACGCCCAGGGCGGTATATATGTTCTTTATTTCGTCGTTTTCATATACCTTGTGCTCCATGGCTTTTTCCACGTTCAGTATTTTGCCGCGCAGGGGCAGTACAGCCTGAAAGTTACGGTTACGGCCCTGCTTAGCTGTGCCGCCTGCCGAGTCGCCCTCTACGAGGAATATCTCACATTTGCCGGGGTCTTTGTCGGAGCAGTCTGCCAGTTTGCCGGGCAAGCCGCCTCCGGTCAGGGCGCCTTTGCGCTGCACCAGCTCCCTTGCCTTGCGGGCTGCGTAGCGAGCCTGTGCGGCAAGTATCACCTTATCCACAATAATGCGGGCTTCTTTAGGGTGTTCCTCCAGGTAGTTGTTCAGCATTTCGCCTACGGCCTGATCTACGGCTCCAATGATTTCCTTGTTGCCGAGTTTGGTTTTGGTCTGCCCTTCAAACTGCGGTTCGGCTACCTTAACCGATATAACGGCTGTAAGGCCTTCCCTGAAGTCGTCGCCGTCTATTTCAAATTTCATTTTGGCGAGCATGCCCGATTTTTCGGCATAGCTTTTCAGCGTGCGCGTAAGCGCTCTGCGGAAGCCTGCAAGATGGGTTCCGCCCTCGTGGGTGTTTATATTGTTCACATAGGAATGCACATTCTCGGTAAAAGAGCTGTTATACAGCATAGCCACTTCAATTGGCGCTCCAAACTTATCCGATTCCATATAAATGGGGTCGCTTATCAGTTTTTCACGGTTGGCGTCGAGGTAAACAACAAACTCCTTCAGCCCTCCTTCCGAGAAGAAGGTTTCGTGCTGGTATTCGCCCTGTTCGTTTTTCTCGCGCTCGTCCAGAATAGACAGGCGCACTCCTTTGTTCAGGTATGCGAGTTCCCTTAAACGTGCGGCAAGAATGTCGTAGTGGTAAACCGATTCGCTGAAGATGGTGTTATCGGGCAAAAAAGTGATCTGTGTTCCTGTACGGTCGGTGGTGCCTGTAACTTTTACATCGCCCAGAGGTTTGCCTATGCTGTATTCCTGCTCAAATATTTTCCCTTCACGTTGTATTACCGCCTTTAGTTTTTTCGACAAGGCATTTACGCACGATACGCCTACGCCATGCAGTCCGCCCGACACCTTATATGTATTCTTGTCGAACTTTCCTCCGGCGTGCAATACGGTAAGCACCACTTCGAGGGCGGAGCGTTTTTCCTTTGCCATGATGCCGGTGGGTATGCCCCGTCCGTCGTCGGTAACGGTAACAGAGTTATCGGGGTGTATGGTTACCTCTACATTTTTGCAATAGCCTGCCAGGGCTTCGTCAATGCAATTATCCACTACTTCGTACACAAGGTGGTGCAGCCCGCGCAGCCCTGTGTCGCCTATGTACATGGCGGGACGCAGCCGAACGGCTTCAAGCCCTTCGAGCACCGTTATGCTTTCGGCTGAATAATCGGACGATTTCCGGCTCTTGTTTTTCTCCATTTCTGTATCAACTGCTTCTGCTGTTTTTTCGCTCATATCGGTAAATTAGGGTTAAATTTTTGCTATCTACAAATATAAGCATTATTGGCTTTCGGCGGGCATGGTTTTGACCATTGTTTATTAACAATTAATGGCCTGAAATGTTGATAGTTTTATGCGATTTTTGTAGGAAATGTAAAAGGGTTATCAAACTACTTTGAAATTGGTGCCAATCTGCATAGCAGATTCTCCGTTAGGCGCTAATTTGCGATTAGAGACTAAGCATCTCTCATTAAGCGAATTTTAACATGCTAAGTTGTGCTTTTAAACTAACCTTTGGCTGACTTTTGCCCACAAGTTAATTCCAGAAGGAGCGTGCAAATAGCATTACAATAAATTTAAACAAAAGTTGCTAACACATTGAATATCTGTATGTAATATAATAT
>JABEUT010000174.1 GCA_013044305.1 Bacteroidia bacterium | reverse complement strand
CAGAAGAATTGTATGATAATGTAATTAAAGCTATTATCACATCAATAAATAGCTTCTAAGATCATTACCCCCAAGATAAGCGAAATTAATCCAGCCCCCGCTACAAAATCAGAGTGAGTGTGGAAGCGAGAGCGAACACACGAACTCTGATTTTTCTTCACTCTCAAGCTCAAACTCACTCTAAAACTTAACGTCAATTACGATAAAATCTTCTAAGGTGGGGTTCGACACTTTTAACCTTCTGGCTACGAGGGATTTTTCAACAGAATGTTGAAAAATCCCTTTCTTCTTTAACCTTGATTTATTAGAACTGAAAAGATAAAGGCAAGTTTTTTTAACTGATTTCAAAAATATTTGTGTGAGCCATAATTACCAAAAAATATCAGTCATGCTTCGGATACCGATATGAATCGAACCTGCTAAATTTAAACGCATTCCTGATAATTTAACGTAAATTTGTAGCGCCGATAACAGAAAAGCAGATGGATAAACTGATAGCGCTTAAGAAGTATGCAGAAGCATTGCCAAAGCAGGAAAGAAAAATGCCTGTTTTATTCACCTCGCACGGCAACCCCATGGATATACCGCTGTCGAGAGACAAAAGACCATTCTGGAATGTGCTATACGAGCTGGGTAAAGATCTAAAGGCCGACTTTGAGATAAAAGCCGCCGTCATCATTTCGGCGCATTGGTGTACCAGGGGCACCTTTGTAAACATTAATGCAGAGCAAAAGCAAATTTACGACTACTATGGGTTCCCAAAAGAATATTACGAGGTATTCTATAAGGCGCACGGCGCACCGGATGTTGCCCAAGAGGTAAAGAGGCTTTTGCCCTCGGCCGCCGAAACAACCGACTGGGGGCTCGACCACGGTGCCTGGCCAATGCTTATGCACCTCTTCCCGGACGCTGGCATTCCGGTATTTGAATTAAGCATCGACTATTACGCAAAACCCGAATACCATTATGAGCTTGGCAGGCAACTTAAAGCGTTGCGGAACAAGGGAGTGCTGATTATAGGCAGCGGCGCCCTGATCCACAACCTCCGCCTTGCCGGGCAAAAGATGTTCAAAAACGATTTTACCCCCTACGGATGGGAAGCCGAATATGATGAGTGGATAGCTAGGCAGCTTAATGAATGGAATATTTCGGCCATACTGAATTATGAAAGCAGCCACCCGCTTGGCAAAATGGCAGCGCCTACACCCGACCATTTCGTGCCGGTACTCTATAGCCTCGGACTAATGGATGAAAAGGACGAAATGAAATTCTTTTATGAAGCCGAAACTTCATTGCCCGCTTTCAGCGAGCGGAGTTTTATCGCTTTTTAACGGCGTTTCATTGCAATATTTCGCAAGAAAATCGCAAGGCACCGCATTATAATAATACTTAACCGTTTCCTTATACTACCCCTTTGTCCGTTTCAGCCAGCTTCTTATATAAAGCCATATAGGCATCCTTCGAAAAATACTCGGCTGCAATGCGGGTCATACGTACCTTTTCAGCCGCTGCGGGTCGCCTGATTGCCTTCCAGTCAATGGCGCTGAATAACATTCCGCATTTCTTTTCAAGGGTGAATGTGCTGTAGTCGCCTACATGTTCCGAAATAATCACAGGCAGGCCGGCATCCAAGTATTGGGCGAATTTCACAGGCGAGCTTACCCTGTTGGTTACTGTGTTTTCACGGTACAGCAAGCCATAGTCGGCAGCCTTCAGATAGGAGGGCACCTGTTCAGGTTCCACCCATAATTTATAAATGCGGCCGGAAAATTTGGTCAAGAACTCGCTGCCTGTCTTATCCTTTGTCAGCAATAAAAGTTTAAGCGCGCTGTTTTCCGAAAACGCCTGCAATAATATGGAATAGAGATGTTCCATTGACTGCCATGCCGCCGCCGAACCTGAAAAAACAAGAAGTATGTCATCATCGTTCACTCCTAACTCTTTGCGCAGTCCTTCAGTTTTTTGCGGCTGTTTCCTGCGGCTGTCAAGCGTGCATGGTATTACCGCATGGTTTGTGCCTTTGTAGCCGAAACCGGTTCTCCAATATTGCACAAGTTGTTCCGATACCGCAATTCTGAAATCAGACTTGAACAAGGCTTCCTTTTCCAGCGTGGTAATTTCCTTTACAATTTCATCCGACTCGCCTCTCATATATTCCTTCCACTCTGCCGAATATGCGCCACGCGCATCATAGGTAACCGATTGTATTCTTTTGCAATCGAGTGCAAGATGCGTGGCGAAAACCCCGCGGGCAATGGCCGCCTGCCTTTTGCGGAACATCATAAACAGCTTCAGTGTTACGCCGTTTGTGCGCCAGTTGCCTATCCCCGGAAACAATGGCAGTACGGTGGAATGAGGATAAGTATTTTTTATTTCCCTCCTGTCTTTTAAATAATTCCGCAGAGAAACAAATGCCACCAGTTCGGTGTTTATCTCAAGCCTGTCTTGCAGATAGAGGCATACATCGGTAACCTGGCTCCGGTATATGCCGTAAGGCGAATCGTTGAAGGTAATGAAAAGCATTAGCTAATTTGGTAATTTGATAATTCCAGGAACTGATTACTGAATACTGACTACTAACTACTGACTACTGATAATTCATAATTATTTCATGGGAGCATCTTCATAAAATCGGTTTCTATTTCATAGGTGTCAAAGGCATATTCCATCCAGGATTCAAAAACTTTCATGTTGTGCTGCGAAAGCATTTTAGGATGACAGATAAACTGCATATAGGTATTCGTTTTCAGGAATTTAAGGTAGGCTGACAGCCTGGCACGGGTGAGCAACTCCACGGCTGCCATTTCAGTTTTCTGTTCTTTTTTTTCGCGCCTTCCTTGCAAGGCTTCGCTTTGCATTTTACCTGCAATGGCTCCCGTTCCATCGCCGGATCCTCTGTCGCCCTTTATCCAGAGATATTTTAGAAGCACACGGTTACAAAGCCTTGTGTAAGTCAAAAGGGGTACTTTGCTTATAGGAAACTCTGCAAACCCGCCTTCTTTGTCCTTTGCCATGTTTTTGGTAAAACAATATGGCGGGCAGTCTTCAATCTTTGAAAAGTCGTATTTGATGCCGTATTTTTTGAACCAGGGCTCAAAATCGGAAAACGGTTCTATTGACCAGCCTCCCGCACGGTAGGCGGTTGGCTTGTATCCGGGCAGCACAGGTAATATAATTTCGTTGAGCAGGTCTATGGAGCCGCCGAATAATTTGTCCCTTTGTTCTTCGTTCAGAGCGTGGAAATGGTATTTTGAATAATCGTACAGCCGCCACTGGTTTAAATCTTCAAGGTAGCCAGCATCGAGCCAGTGCGGATGGATGTGCGGAAACAGGTAATGGCCCGCTTTTGCCATATCCCTTATCTGCCCTGCCACTTTATGGAAATCGGCTGCGGCCGGCGTATGTGCGGTGCCTGCTTCCTTCAGCATCAGCAGCCATACGGTATCAATAAAAAATACGGCCTTGGCATGGTGGCGCTCCAGTATGTTAAGCATTGAGGCGGTAGGGTGAAGCACACATCTGTCCACGCTTCCGCTTTTTATGCCGAGATAAAGTTCGTAGTCGAAAGAAAAGATGACATGCCTGATATTCTTTGCTTTGCTTCCCATTATTTCCATCATTCACCAACAGACAAAGTTATAAAGAATGCAGGACTTCTTTTTTATAACCTTCAGGTGCAAGTATTTAGTTGGCGGCATTTAACAGAATCATGGCCTGAAATCCTGATTGGAAAACGGCGGCTGTGCGGGTATGGTTATCCGGTTGAAGGGAACGTTAACCGCCTTATGGCAATTGTTGCAGGCATCGGTCAGCGTTACAAAGCAGTGTTCAAAGGCCTTGCCGTCTTTCTCCTGTATTGTTTTTTCCAGGCTGTCGAGTTGGGGGTAAAGCATGGAAGGAAACAGCTTCACTTCATTGCGGCCGGTTTCAATGGCTTCGGCCTGCTTTATTATTTCAGTTATTTCATCGTGCTCAAATTGGGCGAGGGCCCAGTTGGATTCCCTTCCCGCAAACCAAAGCTTATTGTGATGGATCTGCACCGCCAGCATCAGGTCGCCAAGCCCGGGCTTTATGTCCTCAATTTCTTTTTTCAGGCTGTCGTTTTGCGAGCGGAGCAATGCCATGCCGGCGCTTAGTCTGGCAGAATCGGTATTGCCGGCACAAGCCGCAAGCAGCACCATACATGTATATAATGCCAATCCTTTCAGGCGGTTAATTTGTGTCAGGGTGCTATGTCCTGTTTTAAATATCTTCATGGGCAGAAAGCCTAATTTATTTTTGCTGCAATAATGCATCCGTACTGAAAACCTGTACCGTTCATTTGTTTGCCGCCAATATTTCCCGAAAAGTCAAACAGGCCCATTTCCGGAACAATGGTGGTGGTTTTATTTATCTTTATTCCAATGTTAACACTCCCGCCCATTGCGGTAAGGTTGTTCTTCAGTTCGCCTCCCGGGGCGCTTGTAATACCTGTGAACACATACCTCGCATTTAAACTAAGCATCACCCTGGATGAAAGAGCCCTGCTTGCTATGAGGGCTACACCGGGCGCCCAGGCATTTCTTGTCTCACCCAACAGGTACAGATACGAATATCCGGCACCGGCAACCACCGCCGCCTGCCATTTGCTGCTGTCGGTGGTGATTCTTATTTTTACATCGGTTTCGGCGCCCAGACTGGGCCCGGCGCTTGAATAGGGCATGGCTACTGTACAAAGCCGGTACCCCCAGTCTATCCTCTTTGATAAACCTACCCGTATTCCGGCATGAGCCAGAAATGGGGTATAGCTAAGCAAACCCGGGTTGCCGACGTCGGTAAGCTGTCCTCCCGTGCCCCCGATAAAGCCTATACAGGCAGGAGGCAGGGTGTATGCGTTTGAAAAACCAAGAAGCCAGAAGGCTTTGGACGGAAGAATGGTGGAACAGAGGATAATTAAAGTAAGAATTGTTTTGTAAACTGTTTTTGAATATTTGCTCATTGAAAATTAAATTATCGCAAAGTAAAGAAAAAGGAGAACAAAAACGGATGGTTCATTATCGGTAGCCTTCATGCGCAACCCTATTTTTAGCATAAATTTGCAACTTTGCTGCCTGGCAGGCAAGGAAGAGATAACCTTTAATTATTAACTAAACCAAATGAGCATAAAGCGCGATTTACTGAAAGAAAAATTATTGAACTCCAAAAGTTTTAATACCGTTTATCTTGTCCGTGAGGATGAAGAAAGAGTGCGCCGCGAGCAGATGGAAATATTAATAGAACTGCTTTGCGACGATAAACACAAGGCGGCAAGAGGCGAGGTGTTCAACTTCCTGAAAAAGGAAAAAAAGGCGGTTGACCTGCTGATAAGGGCTATCGGCGAAGCTACGGTAGATAAAAAGAAGCTTATAGCCGCATGCTGGGAAGGCGACCTCGACTGCGACAGGTATCTGGCTTTGTTCACCCAGCTTACCCTTAACGACACCTTTGAAGTGGCGCTGGAAGCCTTTACCACTATCGAAAATATGCGCAAGATAGAGCCGGTAGAGGCAGGTGCATTACTTGAAAAAGTGAACACCGCCTTGCATCAGCAAGCCGACCCGGGCAGGAAAGTGCTTGCCTCCGACCTTGCTGAATTTTTAAAGAAACACATCCCCAACAACTGAACACGCAGCTTTGAAACTGACAAAACTTTTATTACTTCTTATCATCTTACCTCTTTTTTATTCCTGCAACCTGTTTCAGAGGAAGCCCAAGGCCCCCTCACCCATAGCCAAGGCATTCGGCAACTATCTGTATCCATCCGATTTAAAGGATTTAGTGCCTAAGAACACCACACCGCGCGACAGCGCTGCGCTTGTAGGGCAATACATTCAGAACTGGATAGAGGAGCAGAGCCTGCTCCATCAGGCCGAAAACAACCTGAATGAGTCGGAGAAAGATGTGTCAAAGCAGATGGAGGACTATAAGAACTCACTCATCATTTACGCATACGAACAGGAATTTATCAGGCAGAAACTGGATACCAACGTGAATGACAGCGAAGTATCCGCCTATTACGATGCCAATAAGGATGATTTTGAACTGAAGAACGATATTGTAAAGATCATCTATGTAAAGACCGGAAGAAAGGCTCCCAACCTCGATAAATTAAAAACATGGATTACTTCCGCCGACCCTAAGGACAGGGAAAAGCTATCCAAATACTGTTACCAGTTCGCCGAAAATTTCTTCCTCAACGATCAGGTGTGGCTCATGTTCGACGATGTGCTTAAGGAAATACCCATACAAACCTACAACCACGACCTGTTTCTGCAAAACAACAAGTTTGTGCGTATTGAAGACAGTGCCAACGTTTATTTTCTGGGCATAAAGGGATATATGATAAAAAACGGAATATCGCCCCTGTCGTTTGAAAAGGAAAACATAAGGAAAATAATTTTGAACGCGCGTAAAATGCAGATGATAGATGAGATGAAGAAAACAGTGTACAGCCAGGCCTTGGCCAACGGGCAGGTTACCATCTTCAAATAAAAAAGGCGGCCTAAAACTGAACATAGTAAAAACCAATACAATGGTTTTATGACTTTTTTATTACTTTTGCGCTCCATTTTTACGGTGCTGTAGCTCAGTCGGTAGAGCGAAGGACTGAAAATCCTTGCGTCACTGGTTCGATTCCAGTCAGCACCACCGATGAAGAAAAAAAAATTTAAGGCAAAATTTAGCTTCATCTTCGTGTGATATAAAAAATTACCTTTTCACAAGCTTCTCTCTCTCCTTTTTCGGCAAGCTCTGAACAATCAGGTTATATGAATGGTCTATCCATTCCCTTAGCAAACTGTCGCTTACGGAGCCGTCAACGATTACCGTATTCCAGTGCGTTTTGTTCATGTGATAGCCGCCTTTTACGCAGAAATATGTTTCCCGCAGGCTGATTGCCAATTCGGGGTCGCATTTTACATTGAATTGCAAAGGGCTGTTATTCAAGCCTGCCAGCAAAAACACTTTATTCCGAACCTTGAATACAAGTGTCTCAACTCCGAAAGGAAATCCTTCGGTTACGGCTTTCTTTTTCAGGCAATATTCCCGGAGTTCCTCTATGTTCATCCTGCAAATGTAAGAAGTTGAATTTGAAAGTTCGAGGCTGAAAGGTAGCTTTTTTATTTAATTGGAATCGAACATTTGCCATTTACTAATACCGGAGAAATTTTTATCGCCAAATCTGAAACCACTATAACGATAACGTTGTCGGATTAACAAAAAACTATGATGAAAAGGGTAATGAAATAGAATAAATATTCTATAGCTACCGGTATGAATATCCTGATTTTTCTCAACTTCACATATTCACAATAATTATTTGTGAATAATTTCCACCGTGGGGTATCAAGGCAGCTAAATAATATGTAGTTTTGTGCATCCAAATTGCAAATCCCAACGCGTATGAATCTGAAGCTTAAGGTATGGAGACAAAAAAACGCCGCTGATAAAGGGAAGTTTGTAACCTACCCTGTGCAGAATATCTCAACCGACATGTCGTTCCTCGAAATGTTCGATGTGCTGAACGAAGAACTGATAAGTAAAGGGGAAGAACCTATTGCTTTCGACCACGACTGCCGCGAAGGCATCTGCGGTATGTGCAGCATGTATATAAACGGAAGGCCGCATGGTCCTTTGAAAGGCACTACCGCATGTCAGCTGCACATGCGCTACTTTAAAGACGGGCAAACCATAACCATAGAACCCTGGAGAGCCAAAGCCTTTCCTGTAATTAAAGATCTGGTGGTTGACCGTAGCTCCTTCGACCGCATTCAGCGTGCAGGCGGGTTCGTTTCGGTAAATACCGGCAGCGCCCCCGATGCCAATTCCATACCTGTTGCAAAAAATATAGCCGATGCAGCTTTCGATGCCGCCGCCTGCATAGGCTGCGGCGCTTGTGTGGCAGCCTGCAAAAATGGCTCGGCCATGCTGTTTGTTTCGGCTAAAGTAGCCCAGCTGAACATGCTGCCGCAAGGCAAGCCCGAGCGCAAACGCCGCGCCCTTGCCATGGTTAAGGCAATGGATGAGGAAGGCTTTGGAAACTGCACCAACACCAGCGCCTGCGAAGCCGAGTGCCCCAAGAACATTTCGGTAGAAAATATCGCCCGCCTCAATAAAGACTACATCCTCGGCTTATTCTGTTAATTGCACTTGCCGCAAATTATCGCTTGCCGGCTGAAAGGCCGCCGGGTAAACGTAAGCTGCTGAAAGATTATTCCGTAATGAGCGCCACTGCATGCGCGCTTATACCTTCCCCGCGCCCCACATAGCCCATTTGCTCATTGGTGGTGGCTTTTATCGAAACACATCCTTCGCTGATATGCATCAGCCCGGCGAGGGTTTTTTTCATGGCGGCTGCGTAAGGCATTATTTTTGGGCTCTCGAGTATAATCGTAGCGTCAATATTGCCAATTGAATAATGCGCCTCATTGAGGAGAGCGGTTACCCTGCCCAGCAGAATCTTGCTGTCAATATTTTTAAATTCGGGAGAGGTGTTTGGGAAGTGTGTGCCAATATCGCCCAGGGCGGCGGCTCCGAGCAGGGCGTCGCAGATGGCGTGTATCAGCACATCGGCATCGGAATGGCCTACTGCGCCGTATTGGGAGTCTATCTTTACTCCGCCAAGAAAAAGCGGTTTGCCTTTTTCCAGCCTGTGTACGTCAAAACCGAAGCCGATGCGGTATTTCATTTATTCATTTTATTTAGCGGCGGAGATACAAACCGAATGGAGCATTCAGGCAAATGCAGCATGGAGCCTTATGTCTGTCTTTATTGCGGAGTATCGCCATCATTTGCGTTGTCGGCATCTTTTGAGCCTGGTTTGGCTTTATCGAAAGCGAAACCGAGCGTTATCCTCAATGTATTCTGAAGCGGATTGTTCGGACTAATAGGTAATAGGTACGCCACGTCAATATTCAGCACATTGAGTTTGAACCCCGCACCCATGGTAATATATTGGCGCCCGCCTTTATATTGGTTTTCATAAAAAAATCCGGTTCGAAATGCAAATTGATTATCATACCAGTATTCTATTCCCCCGCATATATCTATTTCATTCAATTCCTCGGTAAGGCCTCCCGGGGCATCGTAAAAGCTTTGTATGATGCCGTCGGTTACACTCACATTGGGGTTCATGCCTTCCGCTATAATCGGTTGTCCGTTTTTAAGCGAATCGCTTCCGTTTATTTTGCTTAGCAGGTAATACGGCGGAGTAGGGACAAGCAGTTTATTGAAATCGACCATGATTGACAGCTTGTTGTATTCGTCGAGGTTCATGGTGAGGGAAGGACCGATGCGCAGGTTCATAGGCAGAAAATCGGCAATGCCGTCGTTAGAGTAACTTATTTTGGGCCCCAGGTTTGATATGTCAGCTCCTGCCCTGAATTCACACTTTTTACCTGCAAGTTCAAGGTCTTTGGTGTGGTAATAGGTTGAAAGGTCAACCGCAAAGGATTGCCCGGGGCGCGTATATAAGCCTGCCACGGCGCTGGCCCCGGTGAGGTTGGAATATATATACCGGCCTGTCATGGCGCCAGACCACTGGTCGCCCAGCTGCCGGGCATAGCTGAAGTCTATAGCGAACTCGTTGGGGTTAAAGGTGCCTGTCTGTATGCCGTTGTTGTCGGTGAATTCAATATTGCCCAATGAGAAATAGCGGAGCGAGCCGCCGAAGGTTTGTCCCTTGGATAGCTTATAGAACCATGAAAGGTACGATAAATTGATATCGGGAACCAGATAGCGCAGCCAGGGGGCGTAGGATACCGAAAAGCCCATTTGCTGGTCAATAAAGGCAAGCTCCGACGGGTTCCAGAAGGTTGCATTTACATCAGGTGCCTGGGCAACGCCGGCATCGCCCAGCCCGCCCTGCCGGGCATCGGGCCCAATGCTCAAAAATGGTACCGCCGTGGTGATGACATTATCTATTTTGGAAATGTTCTGACCGAGTACGTTGTTGTTTTGAGCCTTCAGGGCATTGGCACCGAGGACAAATAGCACGATTTGCCCAAGGCACAGGTATCGCAGGTTGTGAAATTTCATAGCAATCATCGAACTTTAACGGAAGTACAGGAACATTATTGCGTCGGGTGTTTTATTCAATGGGGTGGCAAAGATAGGAAATGGTTATAAGATGACAAGTTTCTGGTATGTATCAGCTACCTTGCCTTCGTTGGTTCTTACAAGCACATGATAGATATAAACACCATTGGCAATTTTATCGCCGAACTGGTCGCGCCCGTCCCATGGTATGGGCGGTGAGCGGAAGCTGTCTGTTTTTATGGTGGTTAATATATTCCTTACCAGCTTGCCTGCTACGGTGAATATCTGTATCTGAACATCCAACAGGTCGCATACCTGGTTTATCTCAAAATAGAAATCGGTATGGGTGGTAAAGGGGTTTGGGTAATTTAGTACATGCTGCAACTGAAGATTAGACTGCTGTTCAACATTAAACTCCGTGCTTGCTTGGGTGGATGCGTTGAAAACGTTCCACACCCTTAGGCTTACCGTATGGGTGCCTGAACTTAAAGACGAGAACGGAAAGGCAATGATTCCCCTCTGGTAGCTGTTCAGCGCCGGCTGAAAGGAGTTGGTTAGGTCGTAAGTGTTCTGCGTATTGTTATCAAGTACGGCGGTTATATTGTGCCCTATGCCGTTGCCGGTGGTGTTTATGCCATTGCTGTCAAATACAAGTGCATACAGTTCAGGATTCTGGTTGGTCATGCCGCCATAGGCAAAGTTGCTGTCGTTCATATACAGCCTTACCTGTGGTCCCTTATTGCTGATAAATACATTTGACTTGCTGCCGCCCACCACAATTTTCTGGTCGTTGCCGGTGGCATCGGTAGTGCCGTTTTCGGCGTAATAGCTAATTTTGCCGAACCCGTAATTGTAGTTTATATCTTTCGGTATTACATAGGAAAAGGAGAATTTACCCTTGTTTATTGATATAAGCCCCTTATTCAATATGCTGTTTTGCAGGTCAAAATGAAAATGCACGTTGCCTGTGGGGTTGGGGTTGCTGTCGGTAACCAGATGATTGGGCTTGTCATAGGTGGTCGGATACAGCAGCCCGTTAAAATTGTTGTCGGGGTTGCCGGAGGTATCGCCCACATAACCGGTAACGGTTACCTTCGAAAACGCTTTTAATGTATCGGAAGCAGTTGTGGTAACGGCGGTGGTATATACCCTTTCTTTAGGGTAGGCGAGCCTTACCGCAGGGTCGCCCAGCAGGGTGAACATGGTTTGCGAACT